>CAZTGM010000005.1:0-21474 GCA_964613235.1 uncultured Zetaproteobacteria bacterium
CGGCTGGGAAATCCATTGCGGCGGGAATGGCGGTGTACATGTTGTGGCTACCGAGCTGTTGTGCATTGTCGAAACCGCCGAAGAAGTGGAAGAAATCGTCAAGGCCTATTTGCAGCACTATCGCGAGACCGGGCGGCACAATGAGCGTTGTGCGCCGTGGCAGCAGCGTGTGGGGCTGGAAAGCATCAAGGCGGCCGTGGTTGATGATGTCGATAATCGTAAGGCACTGGTTGAACGTCTGCATCAGTATCTGGTCACGCAGGACAAGGATCCCTGGGTGGAGCGTATCGAGGATGCTGAAAAAGAAAATCTGAAGACATTTACGGAATACAAGCCGATTGAAATTCCGGTAAGGGTGGAAGCGTAACAATGAGTAACTGGATCGAAGTATGTAAACTGGATGAAATCCCTAAGTCTGCGGCGCGCACGGTACGTGCCGGTGATACGGTTATCGCCGTATTTCGTTTGAGCGATGATCGTGTGAAGGCGGTGGAAAACCGTTGTCCGCACAAACAGGGACCGTTAGCGGAAGGTATTGTTTCAGGTGATGATATTCTGTGTCCGTTGCATAACTGGCGAATTCATCTGGATTCGGGAGAAGTCGCGCCGCCGGATTCCGGCTGTGTGAAAACCTATGCGGTCAAAGTTGAAGATGGTCAGGTATTGTTGAGTTTGGCATGAGGCACACGGTTAAAAGTGTCTGTTCCTATTGCGGAACAGGATGTGGCATTCGTTTGGAAACGGATGGCGAGCGTATTATTGCGTTGGCCGGCGATAATCAGCATCCGACCAATCGCGGGAAATTGTGCTCGAAGGGGCGTGAGCTGCATCATACCGTGCGCACGGATGATCGCCTTTTGTATCCGCAGCTGCGCACATCGCTGGATGCGCCGTTTGCGCCGGTGGATTGGGATACGGCACTCGATTTCGGGGCGCAGAAATTTGCGGATATTATTCGTAAGCATGGCCCCGATGCGGTGGCGTTTTATGTCTCCGGCCAGTTGCTGACGGAAGATTATTATGTGTTCAACAAGCTGATGAAAGGTTTTATTGGCTCGAACAATATTGATACCAATTCGCGTTTGTGTATGTCATCTGCTGTTGTCGGCTATAAACGTGCCTTTGGCGCCGATGGGCCGCCAACCTGTTATGACGATATCGAACTGGCTGAATCCTATTTTATTATCGGCGCTAATCCGGCGTATGCTCACCCGATTCTGTTTCGCCGTATGGAAGCGGCCAGGGAAGCCAACCCGAATTTGAAAATCGTCGTCGCTGATCCGCGTCGCACTGATACCTGCTCCATTGCCGATCTTTATCTGCCTCTGAAAGCCGGTACCGATGTGCCGCTGTTGCAGGCGATGCTCAATGTGATGATCTGGGAAGGTTTGATGGACGAGCATTATATTGCCGAACACACCAACGGCTTTGAAGCGATTCGGGCGCAAGTTGAGGCGATGAGCCCGCGTAAGGCGGCTGGCATCTGTGGCCTCGATGTTGCTGATATCGTCAAGGCGGCATTGTGGTTCGCCGAGAATAAAACACTGTCATTCTGGACGATGGGCATGAACCAGTCTACCTCCGGCTCTGATAAAAATAACGCCCTGTTGAATCTGCATCTGGCCACGGGGCAAGTCGGCAAGCCCGGCTGCGGCCCGTTTTCACTGACCGGCCAACCCAATGCCATGGGCGGGCGTGAAGTGGGTGGACTGGCCAATATGCTGGCTGCGCATCGTGATTACACCAATCCGGAACATCGTAAACAGGTGGCAAATTATTGGGGCGTTAAATCTGTTTCTGAAAAACCGGGTTTAACGGCGACTGAACTGTTTGACGCGCTGGAGGCAGGCTCGGTGAAGGCTGTATGGATCGCCTGCACCAACCCGATCATTTCCATGCCCGATGCCAGGCGTGCTGAAGCTGCCTTGAAGAAAGCCGAACTGGTGATGCTCTCCGATACATATCACCCGACAGATACCACCCGGTTTGCTCACCTTCTGTTCCCTGCTGCCGGCTGGGCTGAGAAAGAGGGAACAGTGACCAATTCCGAACGCCGCATCACCCATTTGCAACAAGCTCTACCCGTTGCCGGTGTCAGCAGGCCTGACTGGAAGATTGTCTCTGACTTTGCCCAGCGTCTGGGCGAGAAACTGGGTCAGAACTGGACAAATGCGTTCGGCTATGAAAACACGGAATCCGTGTTTAACGAACATCGCGGCCTGACTGCCGGCACAGATATCGATATCACCGGTCTGTCGTATGCGCTGCTGGATGAAGAGGGGCCTCAGCAGTGGCCGTTCCCAGCTGGTGCAGAGACTGGAAAATCCAGACGATTATATGAAAACGGCCAGTTTGAAACTACTGATGGCAGAGCCAATTTTTTGGATGTGGCCTATCGCCCGGTGGCGGAGCCCACTGATGATGCATATCCACTCTCGCTCACCACAGGTCGCATCCGCGACCAATGGCATACGATGACCAAAACGGGTTCTGTGCCGTCACTAATGCAGCATCTGCCTGTGCCGCAATTGCAAATACATCCTGCTGATGCCGAGGCTCGTAACATTGGTGAAGAAAACCTGGTGCGGGTGGTGTCTCGAAGGGGGGAAGCTTGCTTGCCGGTTCAAATCAGTCGCGATGTGCGCGAAGGTCTGGTGTTTCTGCCCATGCATTGGGGAGAAATGACCGCGCGAGGTGGTCGCGCCAACAACCTGACCCAGTCGGTGGTCGACCCCGTTTCCAAAGAGCCGGAATTCAAACATTCAGCAGTGCAGGTGGAACGCTTTGAGCCGGCATGGCGTGGTATGATGCTGATGGCGGGCCAGAAAATCGCGCTCGGGCGCAAGATGATTGAGGGATACACCTACGGCGTGGTCTCCTGCATGGGCAGTGATCATCCGGTTACTTCGATTGATTTAGCTTGCACCAAGCCGGTCAAAACAGAACAGTACAAACGCCTCGATCAGATGCTGGAGCAGGGGCAGGTATTTGAAACGTTGACCTATTCGGATCGCAAACACGGTATCAATCGCAAGGCGTGGTTAAACGATGGTCGGCTGATTGCCGTGCGCTGGGTGGGTGGCGACATTCATGAAGCACAATGGCTACGCAAGCTGATGCTCGAAGGACGCGATGTCGGTGAATTGCGTCCTTACCTGCTGGCACCGGGCGGGCCGGTGAACAAGGAGGATACCAAGGGCAGGATTATTTGCGCCTGTCTGAATGTGGGTGAACTGGAGCTAAAAGCAACCATTCGCGATGGCGTGGATACGGTGGATGCAATCAAGGCATGTACCATGGCCGGAACCGGTTGCGGTTCCTGTGTGCCGGAGATCAAGCGCCTGCTAGTCTAATGCGCCCCTCATCTTTCATCCGGGAGAGAAACAGCATGAAGAAAATGTACAATCTGATGCTCATGTGCCTGGCCTGGCTGCCTGTTATGGCTGCGGCTGTCGAATGGGATATCAGTGCCGATATCCGTGAACGTTATCAGTCGTTTAATAATTTTAATTTCGATACTGCACTGGATAATGATCATTGGGAGTTTGATTCGCGACTGTATATCCGGGCAAAGGCTGACTGGGGGAATGGGTTGAGTGTTTTCCTGCAGCCGCAGGCAGTGTTGATTCAGGATTATAGCGGGGCGAATGGCATGCAAAACCTCTCCCAGGCAGACCTCCTGCAGGCATATTTGCAATATGATCTGGGGCATGTAGCCCTTCGTTTGGGTCGTCAACAACTGGTGTATGGTGATCAGCGTTTGCTGGGGCATCTGGGCTGGAAGGATGTGGCGCGAACCTTTGATGGTATCAAGGGCATGTACATGTCCGATACGGTGAAAATCGATGTATTTGCCGTGCATCCAGCTGATATTGTGGCCATGACACCGACGCTGTCCAATCCGCATGGTCAGTCACTGGTGACTTGGGAGGATCGCCGGCTGATCGGTGTTTATGGCACTTACACGATAGCTCCGAAGAGCGGTATGGATGTCTATTTTATTAATTGGCACCACAATCAGCACGCCAGCGAAGGGCAGGGGCGTAATGTGCATACGTTTGGTGCCCGTCTGTTCGGCCAATGGCATGGTATGGATGCGACGGCGGAAGCCGTATTTCAAAGCGGCACATGGCTGAATACAGCAGGTGTGCATGCCGCGCAGCGCGCCTCGGCTTATGTCGTCAGGGCAGGCTATACTTTCGCCGCCTGGAATACGCGATTAGGGGTAGAATATGATTACAGCCCCGGCGATGACAAGACCAATGCGGCAGTCCATAAAAACTTTGTGTTTCCGTTTCATACCAACCATATGCATTATGGTGAGATGGATTTTTTCTCATGGGCTAATATGCAGGATATCCGTTTCTCCCTGAAAACCTCGCCGCTGAAGGGGCTTGCCTGCATGGCTAATGTGCATTGGCTGTCGCTGGCCGAGGCCAGAGGTGACTGGCTTAATGTCGTGGGGACCAAATCCGTTTTTTCCGGTGCGCCGGGTTATACGCAAACCCGGGCGGGAACCGAGGTTGACCTGAAGCTGGTTTACAGGCCTGAAGCTGTGAAAGGGCTGAAACTGGTGGCATTGTATGGCATGTTCAATCCGGGGGCAGCAGTGGCTGAACGCAACGGGGGCAAATCCGATACAGCCAGTTTTGGCTATGTGTTTGGTCAGTATGTGTTCTAGGTGCGGGTGAACCTGATGGTTGAAGCAACGCCGCTACATTTTTTCGATGCGCTCCCTGCAGGTGGCGCTTTGGCCGACCGTTTCGGTCGCCGCTTGACCTACCTGCGCATTTCCGTAACTGATCGTTGCAATATGCGTTGTGATTATTGCCGCCCGGCACCGGATGCGTACAGGGCGGAAACGTATGAGCAAATTTTGCGTTATGAAGAAATTGAACGCATTGTGCGCGTGGCGGCAGGATTAGGAGTGACGAAGTTGCGCCTGACCGGCGGTGAACCGCTGGTCAGGCGGGACCTGTCGCGGCTGGTGGCCAGGCTTGCATCTGTACCGGGTATTCGTGACCTGTCCATGACGACGAATGCCACGCTACTGGGAAGATATGCGCATGATCTGGCTGTGGCGGGTCTTGGTCGCATTAATATCAGCCTGGACAGTCTGAACCCATTGCATTTCCGGACATTAACCGGTGGTGAGTTATCACCTGTTCTGGCTGGTATTCAGGCGGCAAAGGCAGCCGGTTTGGCACCGATAAAGCTGAATACTGTGCTCATGCGTGGCATCAACGATGATGAGGTAGGCGGGCTGATTGATTTTGCGGTAGCCAATCATGCCACGATTCGGTTTATCGAACTGATGCCGATGAAGCAGGGCATGGATTGGGAGCAATATTATATCTCCATTGACGAGTTACTACAGCGCGATGATGTGCGTGCGCGTGTCGATGTGGATGCTGCGCTACAAACAGGCAATATGGCGGCGCGTTATCTGCCTTTGAAAAATGGCAGGGGCGAAGTAGGTTTTATTATGCCGATGTCCGAACGCTTTTGTGAAGGCTGCAACCGTTTGCGGTTGACGGCCGATGGTGGTCTGCGTTCCTGCCTGCCTGCCGACCATCAGCTGAATTTGCGCGACCTGATTCGCCGTGGTGGCAGCGATGAGGATATTCGCGCCGTGTTTTTGCGCTCGGCCATGATCAAGCCGGAAATCGGTGTGTATGATTTCGATGCCAACAACAAAAAACGCTCCATGATTCATATCGGCGGATAAGATGAGCTCACTTCACCACAAAGACACGAAGGCACAAAGGAGAACCAAAATGTTCTTTTTCTTTGTGTCTTTATGCTTTTGTGGTTCCTTTTCTTATGCCGCTGAGGTACTGACTGTGGCGGTAGCATCCAGTTTGTATCCGACGATGCAGCAAAAGGCCAAAGCGCTTGAAAAAGAACATCATGTCACGGTTCGGCTGGTGCCGGGGTCTACCGGACGATTGTATAATCAGATCATGCAGGGTGCGCCGTTTGATCTGTTTATTGCGGCTGATAAGGAGAGGCCATCCTTATTGATGCATCAGGGCAAGGTGATCGCTCAATATCCAGTTGGTCAGGGTTATCTTGGTGTGAAGGTTGGTAAACAGCTCATTTCAGATATCAGTCTCCTGACACATCCATCCATTCGCCACATTGCGGTCGCCAATCCGGATGTTGCGCCCTTTGGTAAAGTCGCCAGAGCTGTGCTGCAAAAACGAGGGTTTTGGTCTATCTTGAAGCCGAAACTCGTGTATACCCAAAATGCCATGCAGGTTTCGCTGATGGTAGAGAGGGGCCTTGTTGATGCCGGATTTGTGCCGCTGGGTTCGCAGCAGGATTCCATCGCAAATATTGATTATCAGGCGGTGTTGTTGAGTGACAAAGCTTTGGCGCGAACGTGGCTGGAAAATTTCTCGACATCGCAGAAAACAAAACTGGCTTGGCAGCAACACTGATGTTTGAATCACTATTGATCTCCCTGCAGTTGGCTTTGGTGACGACGGTGATCTTACTGCTCATCGCATTGCCGCTGGCTTATGTGTTGACATTCAAATCGTTTGTGGGGCGCACTGCGCTGGAGGTTGTGGTGGCTTTGCCGCTGGTGCTTCCGCCGACGGTGTTGGGTTATTTCGTGCTGGTGATGATTGCGCCGAATTCGTTTCTGGGGGGCATATGGCAGTCGCTGTTTGATAGTTCGCTGGCCTTCTCATTTTCCGGCATGGTGGTCGCATCGGTGTTGTATAGCTTGCCGTTTGCCGTGCAACCGATACAGCAGGCACTGCGTGCGATTCCGCAAAGCTGGTTGGAGGTGGCGCGCACGCAAGGCTTGAATTTGAAACAAACGCTGTTGCAGGTGATGTTGCCTGCCGCCAAAGGCGGCCTGCTGGTGGCAGCGGCACTCTCGTTCGCCCATACCATGGGGGAATTCGGTGTGGTGCTGATAGTCGGCGGTTCGATTCCGGGTGAAACCAAAGTGGCCAGCATTGCCTTGTTCGATATGGTTGAAATGCAGCAGTCGGATGAAGCGTGGATACTGGCGCTGATTCTATTGGCAGTGTCGTTCGTGATGTTATCGCTAGTCTATGCGGTCAATCGACAGGAGCTTGATGTGGGCATGGGTAAATGAATCACATTCAGATAACAGCCCGGGTTGGTGTATTGGAACTGCAGGTGGATGCGAGTTTTTCGAATGCATTCATCATCATTTCCGGTGAGAACGGGGCGGGCAAAACAACCTTGCTGCGCTCTCTGGCCGGATTGGAGCCGGCTGACGGGCAATTGCAGTTCGGCGGTAAAACATTTCTGGACAGCTCTACCGGATTCGCACTGCCACCGCAACAGCGCAAGCTGGGCTGTGTCTGGACGGATCCGGCACTATTGCCCTGGTTGAGCGTCGAAAAGAATGTCGTGCTGGGGTCGGAATCGGTGGACGAGGCGAGGCTGGAAGAACTGGCCGATATGTTTGAAATCGCGCCGTTGATGCAGTGCAAACCCCACATGCTCTCCAGCGGGGAGGCGCAGCGGGTGGCTCTGGCTCGCGCTATTTATAAGCGGCCGTCCTTGTTGTTGCTGGATGAGCCCTTTTCAGCTCAGGCGCCTGCCATTCGTCAGCGTTTGCGATTACGCTTGAAAACCATGCATGAGCGATTGCACATCCCCGTGTTGATGGTTAGTCATGATGCGGAAGATGCACACGTCCTGGCGCAGCAGCACTGGCATATGCGGCAAGGCAAGCTGTTGCTGGAAGTGGCGCATTCGAAAACGGACCAGGAGATAGGGCAGGAGATGCAGGTATGAGCAAACTTACCCACTTTGACGAATCAGGTCGTGTCCGCATGGTCGATGTGTCAGCCAAGGATGTGACCACACGCATCGCCATTGCCAGCGGTGAAATTCACATGCAACCGGAAACACTGGTTTATATCCAGCAGGGCAAGTTGAAGAAAGGTGATGTGTTGGCAGTGGCTGATGTGGCGGCGGTGATGGGAGCCAAGAAAACCCCCGATTTAATTCCCATGTGCCATCCTTTGATGCTCTCTGGTATTGATGTGTCATTCAGTGATCTGGAAGAAAACTGTGGCCTGAAAGTCGAAGTATCGGTGAAATGTAATGGCAAAACCGGCGTGGAGATGGAGGCACTGACCGCTGTCAGCACGGCGCTGTTGACCATTTACGATATGTGCAAGGCGGTGGATAAAGGCATGTACATCACAGCCATTCAACTGGAAGAGAAACAGGGCGGAACATCCGGAAGCTGGGTGCGCAAATGAGTGTGAATATTCTCTTCTTTGGCTCGATTGCAGACAGACTTGGCAAGCGTGCATGTAGTCTGGATATCAGCGACTATATGACCGTTGCAAATGTGGTGGAGGCTGTTGGGTGCGAGGGCATCCAACCGTTGCTTGTGGCGGTGAATCAGGAGCAGGTGTCAGATATGAGTCTGATTGTGAAAAACGGTGATGAAGTGGCATTGATGCCACCGTTCTCGGGTGGATAGATGAATCCCGTTCGTATTCAGCAGGATGACTTCTCTATCGGAGCCGAAGTGGATGCGCTGCGGGCGATATCCAAACGCATTGGCGGCATTGCGACGTTTCTCGGGTGTGCTCGTGATTTTTCCGGGGGGTGCGATGTGTCGGCGATTACCTTTGAGCAGTATGCAGGCATGGCGGAGACAGCAATGCGGGCGTTGCGAACAGAGGCGTTGGCGAAGTTTGATATTATCGAAGCTCGCATCATTCATCGCGTCACAACTGTGCATGCCGGTGATCAGATTGTGTTGATTGTGGTTGGGGCGGAGCATCGTGCGCCTGCCATTGACGCATGTCGCTGGATCATTGATACCATGAAACAGCGCGTTCCGATTTGGAAAAAAGAGGTGACGGCGGATGGTGAGATATGGGTGACGCAGCACCCATGACACCTCCAGTACTTGCAATTGTTGGCCGCTCCAATTCCGGTAAAACCACGCTGCTTGAAAAACTGGTCGCTGCATTGGTGCATCAGGGATTGCGTGTCAGCACGATCAAACACAGCCATCACCAGCCCGAAATGGATACGCCTGGCAAGGACAGTTGGCGGCATAAGCAGGCCGGTGCGCGAGGGACATTGCTCATTGGTCCGAAGCAGATGATGCTGGTGCGGGATGTAGAGCGCGAAGATTCGCCACAGGAGCTTGCCGATGCCTATTTCCCCGATGCGGATCTGGTGCTGGTGGAAGGCTTTGCCGCCATGCCAGGGCCGAAAATTGAGGTGGTGCGTGCCGTGCGTTCGCGTATCTTGCGTTGCGCGGAGACGGAACTGATCGCTGTGGCAAGTGATATCGGGGATTTGCATGTTTCCGTGCCCTGTTTCGATCTGAACGATGCGGAAGCCATGGCGGCACATATCCGGCAATGGATGACGGGGGGGCGGCATGGGCAAGAAATATTCGGCAATTGATGATCAACATCGTGCGTTTATCGAACGGCAACATCTATTTTTCGTGGCCACGGCGACGGCAGACAGTCGCATCAATGTATCGCCCAAGGGGCTGGACAGCTTGCGCGTGCTGGGTCCAAACAGGGTGCTCTGGCTGAACCTGACCGGTAGCGGCAATGAAACAGCGGCACATCTGGTGCACGATGATCGCATGACCATCATGTTTTGCGCTTTTGAAGGAGATACGAAAATCCTGCGCCTGTACGGTCATGCGCGCATGATTTTGCCTTCGGATGCGCAATGGCATGAACTTTATGCGCATTTCGAGCCACAACAGGGTGTGCGGCAGATTTTCGACATGTCCGTCGATCTGGTGCATACTTCCTGTGGTTTCGGTGTACCGCTGTTCGCATATCAGGGGCAGCGTGAGTTGTTGCAGCGCTGGGCGGAGAAGAAGGGCGAGGACGGCATTCGCCGCTACTGGCGCGAGAAAAACGTCGTCAGTCTGGATGGCGCACCGATTCCGATTGCCGATGATTGACAATTGCACAGCTGTGATTCTGACCGGTGGAGAATCCCGTCGCATGGGGCGGGACAAGGCTGCGGCGATATTTCAGGGAAAACCGCTCTGGCGCCATGTGTACGACTCCGTCGCCCCGCTGTTCGATACCGTGATGTTTAGCGTTCGCGCGCTACGCGAGGACTTGCCGTATCCTCAGGCTCAGGATGCGTTTGTTGCGCGCGGCCCTATCGTCGGCATTGCCTCGGCGCTGATGGTTGTGGAAACGGAATGGGTGTTCATTGCAGGCTGCGACATGCCATTCATCCAGCCGGATCTTGTGCGTTTCATGGCCGAAAAGCGGGCTGGGCATGATGCTGTGCTGGGCGAAGCCGTCGGTTGCTGGCAGCCGCTGCTGGCCTTCTATGCGCAAAGCGCGCTGCCCGCCATGCGAGCGCGTATGGCCAAGGATGAGCGCAGTCTGATGCGCCTGATTGCGGATGACCTTGATGCTGTCATTCTGGCGGAATCGAGCATGCGTTGCTTTGATCACGGTTTGCAAAGTTTTACTGATTTCGATTCAACAAAGCGATTTTAGTCCACGTATTTGACAGGCTGATTGTAGCTTGCGAATTGCTAAGGGGGAGCATAAGAATTTAGACATTCAATGCAACATGGATTACCGTACCTGGAGAGGTTTTTCTCGCTGGTATGCATTCATCATGCGGTGCTTAAAATGCCTTGAAGCGTCACAAAAAGGCTCGCGATACAGCCAGAATTAGTGTTAACAGGCCCTAGTGCAAACGGATGGTCATGTTGATGTTATCGGCGTTAAGCCTGAAGGCGGCTTTGTCGAAGGACGGTTTGGCAAACGGGATATAATTGTTGGAAAAACCCACAGGCTCATCCGGGCTGGGAATGGGGAACCAGTGCATGTCCAGTTTACCGTTATCGTTCAGATCGAGGAAAGCCTCGATGGCATAACGATCCGGGAAGGGGATATCCACCAGCGTACATGACAGGGAATCATATTTGTCGGCAGGGATATGCAGCCGTTGTACGGCCTGTTCGTCATGCAACCAGCCATCGCGCCGGAACAGCAGAACTATCAGCGGCGCCTGTTGGGTGATGCCGGATACCTGTAGATGAAGGGTCGCTGCGGTCGGGTCAGCCGAGACGGCGCCGGGCACCGCCAGCCATAGCCACATGATGAACCATGCCAGCAAGGGTCTCACCTCAGACCGATTCCCGGCGGAAAAATTCGATGAAACATTGAACCGGGCCTATGGCCTGAATGTGATGTGGAACCTCAGGTGGCACCGCAGCTGATTCACCGGCATGTATTATTCGTGGCGCGACGCCTTGCCGCTCAAGCGTATATTGCAGGCAGCCACCAAGCACATGAATCATGCCCCATACACCGGCTTTTGTCGCATGTGAGGCCTGTAATGCCTGCGGAATTGTTGCTTCGGTGAATATCGGCGTCTGCTTATATGATTTCAGGCCTTCCGGTAACTCCAGTGCGTCGCAGCGTACGCAATTCAGATGCATCCCCAGCCTGCTGTTACGGCCGGCTTTGCTTTCCACCCAGGGGCGCAGCGTAAACGGCGGCTGATGACGGACATGCTGTCCGTGGTGGCAGTCGAGTTCGGCCACCCAGTGACCGAATTCATCCTGATGATAGCCGATGATGCGTCGCTTCATCGCGCTTCGGCAGGCAGCTGATAGGCGGCATGGCAGGCAATGCAGCGACTCATGGTATCCGCCAGTTTCAACTGAATCGCCTGGGTTGATGCGCCTTTGTTGGCCATATCGGCGATTTCATCAAAGGCGTAATGTGTTCCGAACCCCAGCTTTTTGAATGCTAGAGGCAATTTGGCCTTCAGACGAAAATCCATTGTGGATATGGCGGCCTTACCGACCTGGCGGGCGGCTGATTCGATGGTGGGAAGATCATTTTCCGCCAGTGCGGCAACAATGGTTTGCGTAGTTTCCAGTAGTACGCGCATTTCACCCAGTACGGCCTGTCGTTCAGCCGGTTCAAGCAATACGGAAGTGCGTCCGTCATTGGCCGGTGTCGTGCTGCCAAGTACAATAACCTTGATACTACCTGCCAGTAGCAATGTGCCAAGAATGGCGATGGCAATCCAGTGTGGTGTGGTTGTTTTCATGTGTGCTCCTTCTTTTTCTGAATCAGCATGTGTGAGATATGTTGCAGTGTTTGCATGGTGATCGCCCGGTGTTCGTCAGATATGCCGTGCAAGACTTCCTGCTGAAAGTCACGCACCAATGGCAACAGTACATCCATGGCCGCATTGCCATTGTCTGTCAGTACGATGCGGAAATAACGTCGGTCATCAGGGTGGGGTATGCGTTTGACCAGCGCTTTTTTCACCAGCCCGTCAATGCGGCGGGTGATAGTGGTTTTATCGCGCATCATCAGGCTGGCCAGTTCAACCTGGGTCAATGGACCCTGTTCGTGTAAGCGGAACAGAATACCGAAGTCCTGTGCGGACAGGGGGTAACCCCGGTCGGCAAAACGCCGGGCGATTTCTTCGGTCATCAAAAAGGCCGTGCGGTTGATGTGCATACCGATGGCTTTATCCAGTTGAAATGATGAGCTCATAGGGTGCATGCTAGCCACAACAGATGCATCATGCAACTACCTTCTTGTCCATAGAACAGGTAGTGTTTTACACTGCAGTCATTGCATTACGATGCACGATTGTAAGGATGAGGATATCAAAACCGAAAGGACTGGATTATGGCGTATTGTTCTGTCAGTGAAGCTCAGGGCTGTATTCTGGCACATCTTTCTGCACGACATAGCGAAACCGTGACATTGCATGATGCACTGGGGCGAGTGCTGGCCGTAGATGTGGCGGCCAATCGCAACCATCCGCCGTATGATGTTTCAGCTATGGATGGCTATGCCCTGCGTTTTGCCGATATTGCATCGGCAACAAAAACGTCCCCGGCAGTATTGACGGTTGTCGATGATATTCGTGCAGGACAGATGCCGACGATCAACATTCTTCCCGGCAAGGCGGCGCGCATCATGACCGGGGCGCCGGTACCAACCGGTGCGGATACCGTTGTGCGTGTCGAAGATACCGAACAGCGCGGATCGGATGTACAGATTCTGGTGCCGCCGAAACTGGGCGCGAATATCCGTCCGTTGGGTGAAAACCTGAGCGATGGCGAAGTCGTATTAACGGCGGGCACGGAAATTACGCCCGGCGTGATGGCCATTCTGGCCATGGTGAAGCAGAAACAGGTACCGGTTTATGCGCAGCCTCGCGTGGCGATTGTATCGACCGGAGATGAGCTGGAAGGCATCGATGAGGTGGTTGACGAGAATAAAATTCCCGACGCTAATTCGCATGCCCTGTTTGCCCAGTGCAAGGCTTTGGGTATCGAGCCTGTATTGCTTGGTATTGCGCGTGATAATCCAATTGAATTGAAAGCGAAACTGGCAGTAGGTCTGGAATATGATGTGCTGCTGGCTTCCGGTGGGGTGTCTGTTGGCCATCATGATTTTGTACGGCCGGTGCTGGATGCGCTCGGTATCACAATGCACTTCTGGCGCGTGGCTATGCGCCCTGGCCATCCGCTGGCATTCGGTACTTCGGCTGACGGTTGTGCGGTGTTCGGGTTACCGGGCAATCCGGTTTCCAGCATGGTGTGTTTTGAGCAGTTTGTCGCGCCTGCACTACGTAGTGTGATGGGCCATCGTGCCTTGTTCCGGCGTACTATCACGGCGCGGCTGGCGCATGATTTATCTGATCGTGCCGGACGCATGCACTTTGTGCGCGCCACACTGCAACGTGATGCGGGCGGATATCTGGCCAGCTCGACTGGCACGCAGGGCAGTGGCGTGCTGGTGAGCATGGCGCGGGCGGAAGGATTCATTATCGTACCTGCAGCCTGTGAGGCATTGAAGGCAGGTGATGAGGTGGTTGTGCAGTTGTTACATGGCATGGAATTTCAGCAGGAGGCGGGCATATGAGTGTGCGCATCGGTTTTGTGACAGTATCTGATCGCGCCAGCCGCGGTGAATATGAAGATCTGGGTGGCCCGGCCATGGTGGCCTGGTTTGAGCGCGTGCTTAGTTGTCCCTGGGCTGCTGTGCGGCGGGTTATTGCCGATGAGCAGGAGGTGATTGAAACAACGCTGAAGGAACTGGTCGATGACGAAGGTTGTTGCCTGATTGTAACCACCGGCGGTACGGGGCCGGCAGAGCGTGACGTTACGCCGGAAGCTACGGAAGCCGTTTGCGATAAAATGATGCCTGGTTTCGGTGAGTTGATGCGTCAGGAATCATTGAAATTCGTTCCGACGGCCATTCTCTCGCGCCAGACGGCGGGTATTCGCGGTGGCACACTGATTATCAATTTACCAGGCAAACCGTCAGCCATTGATGACTGCCTGAATGCTGTGTTTCCTGCCGTGCCCTATTGCATCGATTTGATAGGCGGGCCGTACCTGCAGGCGTATGATGGCGAGTGCAGGGTCTTTCGTCCGAAGCATGCGCGTAAGCGCTGAGGTTTTTCGCTTATGCACGAAGCGCTGGCCTTGATATGGCACCTCATTTAGTGTGCCAGTTATGTTTTTCTCCAGGCCAAAGCAACCATCCGACGAACAGATTCAGCAGCTGACACAGCTGTTTGCGCAGGGGCAGCTGGACAAACTGATTGCACAGGCCGATGAATTGGTACGCAGGTTTCCACAGGCAGCACAGCTCCATAACATCCTTTCCGTAGCATACAGTGCTACCGGTGACTTTCATGCAGCTGCAGACAGTGCCGAACGCGCCATCCGTATTCAGCCGGACTTTGCCAAGGCACTGGTGAACCTGGGCAATGCGCTGGCCAATCTTGGTGAGAACAAGCAGGCGCTGGAGAGTTATCGGCAGGCCGTGCTGGTGGCACCGGAAATGGCCGAGGCGCATAATAATCTGGGCGCTTTTCTGGTGAGGCTGGATCGCAATGAAGAGGCCGTCGAATGTTTTCGCATGGCACTTGAGATTCACCCCGGTTATATCAAGGCGCTGAATAATCTTGGCTGTGCCCAGCTGGCATTAGGCCGCAACGATGATGCCATTGCCTGTTTCGAGGAAGTATTGGAGTTGAAGCCCGATTATGCCGAGGCCTGCAATAATCTTGGCGGTGCCTTAAGGGATGCCGGTCGCAAACAGGAGGCGGTAGCAAGCTTTTATCGTGCCATCGATTTTAATCCCCGTTATGCCGAAGCTTACCGGCAACTGGCCGATCTGTTGTCGTTTACGGATGATGAACCATTGTATGCGGAGATGCAGGCATTGCTCGAAGATGGCGAGTTGTCAGATACGCAGCGCATGCATCTCAGTTTTGCACTGGCCAAGGCTGAGGAAGATTTGGGTGAATATGAGCTGGCCTTTCGCTATCTGCAGCAGGGCAACCGGTTGCGCAAGGTATTGTCCGGTTATGTGATCGATGAAGATCGACAATTGTTTAACGCTATCAAGGCCGCGTTCAGCGTCGCGATACCCGAAGCGATCAGTGATGAGCCCCTGCCTGCCACGCCACTGTTTATTGTCGGCATGCCGCGCTCCGGCACGACGCTGGTGGAACAGATTCTGTGCAGTCACAGCGATGTTCATGGCGTGGGAGAGGTGCCTGCGCTGGATCATGCCATGAACGATATGGCATGGAGCGAATACGATGTTGCCACATCGCAATTGCAGCAGCTTCGTCGGCATTATGCCACCTGGCAGCGAGGCCTTGATGTCGAAGCGCGTTATATTACCGACAAAGCCATGCTCAATTTTCGCTGGATTGGTTTTATTCTGCAGGCTTTGCCGGAAGCGCGGATCATTCACATCAGACGCGATGCACGGGCAACCTGCTGGTCGATTTACAGGCATTTCTTCGGTAGCGATGGTCTGGGTTATGCCTATGATTTGGCGGATGTGACCGAATACTACAAACTGTATACGGATCTGATGGCATTCTGGGAAAAACGGTTTCCCGGTCGTATTCACCATATCGATTACGAAATACTGACCGAGGCGCAGGAAGAACAGACACGCGCTCTGCTCGATTACTGCGGCCTGCCATGGCAGGCGGAATGTCTGGATTTTCATCGCAACAAACGCGCCGTGGCCACGGCTTCAAGTGAGCAGGTCAGAACCCGCATGTATCAGGGCAGTTCAAAGGCATGGCGTCGTTACGATGCATGGTTGCAGCCCATGCTGGAACGCCTGGAAGGGGTGTAAAGCCAAACCTGCATTCTGGCTGCATTCCGCTTTTTCGAGCCCGCTTTTTCGTTTGAGAAGCTGCTGATCCACGGCTGTTTGTCGCATTCCTTTGATTGTGCCTGTCTGCGTCGACATGTCGCTGGCGCTTTATCTGTTGCACCGGCGAGGATCATATTCTTCGTCATATTGCAGTATGAAATACCCTAAACATTCAAAATATCAAAAGTGTTTGAAGTATCAAAAGTGTTTGAAATGTCAAAAGTGTCCATATATGATTTGCTCATGAGTTTAGCAGGCTATGTAACCACAGGTGAGGCTGCGCGTTTGCTGGGTGTGGGCTTGAATACCGTGAAGCGCTGGATTGCTAATGGTGATTTGAAAGGCATTCAGACCCCCGGCGGGCATTGGCGTATTCCAAAGGCTGATCTGGAATGTTTCATGCAAAAACGGGGTATGAAGTCTGCCGAACAGGACCGTCTGTCCCGCATACTGATTGTCGATGATGAGCCTCATATCTGTACTTTTCTTAAAGAAGTCCTTGAACATGCCAGGCTCCCTTTGGAGTTCAAATGTGAGCATGATGGTTACGCGGGTTTGATTCAAATCGGGTCTTGGCGCCCGGATATATTAATACTGGATATCTTTATGCCAGCTATTGATGGGATCGAGGTGTTGCGTCGATTGCGTCAAGACCCTGATTTGGCGGGAGATATGAAGATCATTGTTGTGACTGCAGCATTTGATCGCCCAGTGATCAAACAGGCTATATCGGATGTGCGGCCGGATGTCGTGTTGCCCAAGCCTGTTGATACCCTGCAATTGCTTGATGCCGTTGAGCGCTGTTTGGAGCCGAAACACTTGCGCTTGAGTGTTGCATAGGAGGCATAAATTATATGTGGCGCTCAAAGCTAGGTTTAAGGCTGAGTGTTGTTTTTGGTTCTTTGCTATTGGTTTTGCTTGGACTTGGGCTCTTGTGGGTTGACCAGAATGAGCGTCGTCAACTGAACAGTCAGATTGAGCATTCAACGGAGCGGTCTGCTCAGGCATTAACGGCCAGTTTAAAGTCGATTATGCTGGGACTTGGGCTCTTGTGGGTTGACCAGAATGAGCGTCGTCAACTGAACAGTCAGATTGAGCATTCAACGGAGCGGTCTGCTCAGGCATTAACGGCCAGTTTAAAGTCGATTATGCTGGCGGGAAAAGGAGACATCGCGCACGACTGGTTGACACGGGTGAAAAAGATGACGGATTTTGATGATGTCCGTATTTATCGCCGTGATGGAACTGAAGCATTTATAGATAATGCTACGATATCCCGTGTTAATCAATGGCGCGGAGAGCAGCGTTTCGCGCAGCATCAGCATCAGGGTGCAGTGAATCATATCGATCCCCTTGTTCAGAAGCAGTTTTCTGATGCTGTCAATCAGGGCGTTCAGACAAAAATTGTGAGTGATGATCATTTGACTTTGTTTTATCCGGTTCATCGCGAACCTGCCTGTATGGAGTGTCATGGTTACGATAGTAACCCTGTGCGAGGTGTTCTGAAGTTGTCTGTACCATTGACACTTGTCGCTGCGAGCTTGGCATCAACGCGCTCGGAAGGTATATGGGTGATTGTCGGTTTTATACTGTTTTCCGGTTTGATGTTATTGTGGTTGTTGAACAGGGAAGTGATTCGCCCCATTCGATTGTTGCAGTCCGGGGCCATGAGGATAAAAGAAGGGGATGCATCCTGCCGGGTGGAACTGGAACGAAAGGATGAATTGGGTGATTTGGCGAGTTCTTTTAATCGACTGGTAGACTATCTGCAGCAACAGACCATAAAGCAAAAGGCCATTTCTGAAACGATTATTGGATTGTCAGGACAATTGGCGGAAGAGGCAGTGTTAAGGCGCGTCGGTGAATTGGCGATGCAGACCATTGGGGCACGATATGCCATGATATCCTGGCTGCACAATGATGAGAAAAAATTTATAGCACTGGGTATAACCGAAGAGGAATTGGCTCGGCTGGAAGGACATGATCCTCAGGGTATTGGGCTTCTTGGATTGTTATGGAATAAACGTCAAGTAGTGCGGGTGGAGAAGATTGCCAATCACCCTGAAAGTTCCGGTTTTCCGCCGGGGCACCCCGAGATGACGACGATGCTGGGGGCTCCCATTGAATTTGCCGGGGAAATGATTGGTGCCCTGTATTTATGCGATAAGAAGGAAGGGGGCGTGTTCAGCGAAGAAGATGAGGCATTGCTGCGGATGATCGCTTCTGCCTGTGCGGTTGCTCTTTCCAATGCTTTACAATTTGAGCGTTTGCAGGAGGCGAATGACAGGCTGGAACAACGCGTGCTGGAGCGGACCCGGGAAATTCATGAAGCCAACAGGCTGCTACGTAACCATGAGGTCGAACTGGAATTGATGAATGATGAGTTGCGCTATGCCAGCGAAGCGAAGAATCAGTTCCTGGCTAATACCAGTCATGAGTTGCGAACGCCATTGAATGCGATCATTGGCTTTTCCGATCTGTTATTAACCGCACGTTTGGATAAGGCTCCTACCAAACAGAAGGAATATGTGGAACATATTAACACTGCCGGCAAACAGTTATTGACTTTAATCAACAGCCTGCTGGATCTGTCCAAGATCGAAGCAGGCATGATGGAAGTCAGTGAGGAGGCCTGTTGTGTTGGTGTGATCCTCGATAGCACGGTTGCACAGTTGAAGCCATTAGTGAAGAAAAAGGATCTGGCGATAGATGTACTCAAGCCAGAGGAAGAACATGCAGTGTATCTTGACCCGGGTAAATTGCAGCAGGTTTGGATGAACCTGATTGGCAATGCCATCAAATTTACACCGGAGAGTGGCCACATCGAGGTGGGGTTTGTGCTCAAGAAAAATGATACGGGACTGATGCTGGAAGGTTATGTGCAGGATACAGGTGTTGGCATTGCCAGTGAAGATCTTGAGAGTATTTTTAATCCCTTTGTACAGGCTGAAGGCGGCCTGACACGGGAGTTTGCAGGTACAGGTCTGGGTCTGGCGTTGGTGCGTCGTTTGCTGGAAATGCAGGGCGGTGATATCCATGCTGAGAGCATCTTTGGCAAGGGGAGTCGTTTTGTTTTCACCTTGCCAGTACAAATGGTTTCTGCGGCCGGAGAGAGGGGGATGGTCTCAGTACTTGATGAAGCCCTGGAGGAGCCGGAAGAAGGCGTGCATTCGATTGTTCAGGTGATCGAAAGGGAAGAAGTGCCTGAAGAAGGGCTGCCGCGTGTTTTGGTTGTCGATGATGATAAGGCGCGTGCTGCAGCCGTCACATCGATGTTGCATGATGAAGGCTATCAGGGGGATATTTGTGAGCTTGCCCAGGTGGAGCGGCTGGCCGAAGAGACTTGTCCTTTCCTGATTATGCTCGGCATGCCGGATGATCCGGTCGATATCTATCGGCGTTTGCACTTGTTGCGGTCACGTAAGGCGACACGCAATATTCCGCTGGTGCTGTTAGGTGGCAATGCGGATCAGCCAAGTTTTTCATTGGGAACGGTTGATACCGTTGATAAGCAAATGACGCGCACGGGGCTGGTTGATCTGATTTCACGGCATGGGCGTCATACGCCGCAGGTGGATATCATGACGATTCTGGTCGTGGATGATGAGGCCAGCGTGCGCGAATATGTTAAAGAAGCGCTTCATGGTCAGGGTTATCGTATTCTTCTGGCTTCTAATGGTCGCGATGGCCTGAAGGCGGCTATCGATCACGAGCCTGATTTGATAATTCTGGACTTGATGATGCCTGGCATGAGTGGCTTCGAAGTTGTTGAAGAGTTAAAACGTCATCCAACGGCTTGTGATATTCCGGTTGTGATTTTTACAGCCAAGGATTTAACGCGTGAAGAGGTCATGCGGTTGGGTCAGGAGGTTGAGAAAGTGCTCGCCAAGGGGCTGACCGGTCGGGCGGATCTATTACGCGAATTGCGTTCTCTGGAGTTGTTGTATCCGGTGCAGGCACGGCTGATGGATAGTGTATTGCGATGTTATAATCTGCGTTATAAACGGTTGCGCCTGGCTCAGGAGTGCAGTCGCGCGGAGCGTTATGGCCAGCAGTTTTCTCTGGTGGGCTGGGAAATGGATGGTTTTGATGAGTATGTGCAGGCATATGGCATGCGTTGGGGGCTGGCAGCTCTCAAGGATACGGTTGAATTGGTGCGTTCCATTATTCGCAAGGGCGATGTGTTAATCCGCTCTGATGAAGCCACGTTCTTACTGATTTTGCCGGGGATCACGGCAGCCGAGGCGGAACGGGTGGCGGAAAAAATCCGTTTGCGCATTCGCTTACATCGTTTTCCTTTACCTGGCGGCAAAGCAGGTCACTTTACCGCATCGTTTGGTTGTTCCCATTTCGGGGAGGGGGAGAGCCATCCTGATGATATGGTGTCACGCTTGCATATGCGGATATCGCGGGCGCGGGCATCCGGAGGAGATTGCTGCGTGTGTTTTGCTGAGGGAGAATTATGAGCAGGATTCTGGTGGTTGACGATAATGCGCTGAACCTCCAGTTGGCTTGCGATGCCCTTGAAATGGCCGGGTACCAAACCTTCTCGGCGATGAACGGGCAGGAGGCGATTGATATGGTGCTTACCGTGCATCCTGCACTTGTACTTATGGATTTAAGAATGCCGGTTATGAACGGGAAAGAGGCCATGCAGGCTCTCAAAGCGATGGAACAGACACGACATATTCCTATTGTTGTCCTTACAGCCAGTGCCATGGTTGGTGAACGGGAAAAGTTGTTGGCCATTGGATTTGATGGCTATATCAGCAAGCCGATTGATTTGGCGACCTTTGCGAACAAGGTGGCCGAATTTTTAACAAAGGGCTCATAATATGCCTGACCCCATAGCGAACCAGGAATCACCCGGGTCACAGGCACACAGGAAGACGATACTTGTCGTGGACGATAATGCGGCGAATTGTTTTCTCATGACGGCAATTCTCGAAACGGAGAATATCAACGTGATGATAGCCAGGAATGGCACACAGGCTCTGGTTCGGGTGAAAGAGACGCGGCCCGATCTGATTTTGCTGGATGTGATGATGAGCGGTATGAATGGCTATGATGTGCTGAGGCGGCTGAGAGAAGATGATACGACGGCATGCATTCCAGTGATTATGGTTACGGCACTGGAAGATGATGAATCCAGGAGGCGTGCGTTGGAAGCCGGTGCCAATGATATTTTGAGCAAGCCTGTGAATATG
This sequence comes from uncultured Zetaproteobacteria bacterium, assembly GCA_964613235.1. Classification (GTDB taxonomy): domain Bacteria; phylum Pseudomonadota; class Zetaproteobacteria; order Mariprofundales; family Mariprofundaceae; genus J005. The sequence goes on from CAZTGM010000005.1 coordinate 21,392, forward strand.
GAAGATATTATTGCAAAAGTGGACGCTATCTTAAATCCTCATCCACCCAATTTGTTGGATAACGATGCATAGGGTTGGGTATC
>CAZTGM010000005.1:21574-55984 GCA_964613235.1 uncultured Zetaproteobacteria bacterium
TCTTAAATCCTCATCCACCCAATTTGTTGGATAACGATGCATAGGGTTGGGTATCGGAGGGAGTATTTGCCTCTAGGCGGGAGGATGACAACGTTGCTGATGCGCAGGGAGTTTGTATATGGTGATCATGCGGGCGTTTTGAATGGAAACATGTCAGCTTGTGTCAAGAGGAGCTAGAAGGTGTCTGATACCAGCACACACGAAAGCAGTGCACACGATTTGTCTGAAGACAATGAGTCGAAGGGCGATATGAAGAAGGCGATCAAGGCGCTGAAACACAGTGAGATGCGATATCGCCTTCTCCATGATATGGTGTTTGATGGCATTATTGTTGCCAATGGGGATAACAGGATTGTTGAAGTCAATCCAAGCGCAGAGCATATGTTTGGCTATGGCAAGGGCGAGATGATCGGGCTGGCTGTATCCGAATTGATGCCGGAATCATATCGCGCACGGCACAACAGGGGGCTGCAGCGCTTCAAATCGACCAGAAAAAGCAGCGTGGTCGGTCATAATGTGGCATTTGACGGCATGCGTAAAGGTGGAGAGATATTCCCGATTGAACTTGCCGTGAATATGTTTGAATTGGATGGAGAGATCCTTTTTACTGCAACCATTCGGGATGTCAGTGAGCATAAACGTGATAAGGAGGCATTGCAACAACAGCTTCGCAAGCTGAAAGAAAGCGAACTCCGCTTTCGCCAGTTGGCGGAAAATATCCAGGAAGTTTTCTGGATCACTGACCCGGAAAAGAATCGCGTGATCTATATCAGCCCGGGCTATGAAAACATTTGGAGAAGAAGTTGTGAAAGTCTTTATGCCCACCCGCGAGAGTGGCTGGATGCTATCCATGCCGATGACCGGGAGCGTGTGATAAAGGCTGCGACCACCAGGCAGGTTTCCGGTGAATATGATGAAACATACCGCATTGTAAGACCCGATGGCTCCATTCGCTGGATTCGTGACAGGGCGTTTCCTGTATGCGATGCATCCGGAGCGGTTTATCGTATTGCCGGTATAGCCGATGATGTGACTGAAGTGGTCCATGGCAAAACACTGGAGCTACTGCGGCAGAAGCTGATGCGCGTGATCTTGGATGCTGGTGGTGCGCTGGGTGAGATGCTGATGCAGATTATCCAGATTGTGGAAGAAGAAATTCCGGACATGCTGGGCTCTGTTTTATTATTGGATGAAGAGGGGAGGCATCTGCACCATGGGGCAGCGCCCAGCCTTCCCGATGACTATAACAAACAGGTCCATGGTCTGGAAATTGGTCCCGCTGTCGGTTCCTGTGGCACGGCCGCTTTTCGAGGTGAGCGTATCATCGTGACGGATATTGCAACCGATCCGTTATGGGAACCTTTCAGAGAGGTGGCAGTACAGTATGGTCTGGCTGCCTGCTGGTCTGAACCGATTTTCGATGGGTCGGGTAAAGTGTTGGGTACGTTTGCCATGTACTATCGTACATGCAGAGAGCCGCAGGCTTTCGAGCTGGATGCTATTTCTCTGGCGGCAGAGCTGTCAGGCATTGCGATTCAGCGTGAACGCCGTGAGGCGGAACTTTCACGCTTGTACAAGGCGATCAATCAGGCCAATGATATCATTTTTCAACTGGATGCCGAAGGACGTGTGCGTGCGATTAACACCGCTGGATTACAAATCATTGGCTTGAACCTGGACCAGGTGATTGGTCAGTCGTTCACGGAATTTTTGAGTCAGAAGTCCCTGGCTATTACGCAGAAGATGTTTGCCAGAAAAGCACTTCGGGAAGTGGATGAAACACGCTATGAGTTAACTATCGTTGATGTCGATGGCAATGAACACATCATGGAAGTGGATACCATTGCGATTATTGAAGAAGGAAGCTTCAAGGGAGTTTATGGTGTTGCCCGGGATATTACCCGTCGCAGGCATGCCGAGGAAGAGCAGAAAGCGCGGGCAGTCAGGATGGCAGCGGAGCATTCAGCTATTATCACATTGGCTTCCAGGCTTGGCAAAGGTGATGTATCCCTTGAGCATGCATTGCAGAAAGTCTGTGCCCTGGCTGCTGATACGTTGAATGTTGAGCGGGCAAGCATCTGGCGCCTGAATGAGCATGCAACGGAATTGCATTGTTTATCCATGTTTAATGCTGCGACATCTGAATATTCCTCGGATATGTTGTTAAAGGTAAAGGATTATCCATCGTATTTTCGGGCTCTTGCAAACAGCCGGGTGCTGGTGGCCGATGATGCCAGGCAAGATGAGAGGACCTGCGAATTCAGGGATCATTATCTGCTTCCTTTTAATATCTATTCGATACTGGATGCCCCCATTCGCGTTGAAGGAGGCAAATTGTTCGGGATTTTGTGTCTTGAACATACGGGAAACATGCGGCACTGGTTTGATGATGAAATCAGTTTTGTGAGTGAACTTGCGGACCAGATATCCCATATGCTGCTGGTGAAAAAAAACAAGCAGATAGCAGAAGACCTGGAACTGGTAGCGACGGTATTTAGTGAAAGTCCTATGGGGATTATGATAACCGATGAGAATGCAGTGATTCTTCGTGTAAACAGGGCATTCACCAAGATTACCGGCTATGCTGCCAAGGAAGCTATCGGCCAGACACCCAGGTTATTGCGATCCGGGCGACATGATGAGGCTTTTTACCAGCAGTTATGGGAAAATCTGGCGAAAAACGGTCAATGGGATGGCGAAATCTGGAACCGACGCAAAAATGGCGAAATCTATCCTGAATGGCGCAGTATTGCCTGTATCAGGGATGAAAGGGGTAAGGTGACGCATTATATTAGCTCTTTCAAGGATATTACCGAAAAGAAACTGTCCGAGAAATATGCTTATCGTCTGGCATATTATGATGCACTGACGAATTTGCCCAATCGCACGCTGCTAAAGGATCGGCTTAAACATGCCCTTGCTCAGGCCAAAAGACGAGACTGTATGGTTGCCGTACTGTTTTTTGATTTGGATAATTTCAAGAATATCAATGATACCATGGGACATACTGCAGGTGATGTTCTATTACAGATCATCGCCGGGAAGTTAAGGGCATGTGTGCGAGAGGAAGATACTGTAGCACGCTTGGGAGGCGATGAGTTTGTTGCCGTGCTGAGTGATATTGCCTCCGAGCAAGATGTGATGGTCGTGGCAGAAAAAATGCTTGGCACCTTGGAAAAAGCAGTGCCATTAGAGGGGAAGCTGATTCAGCTTTCGTTCAGTCTGGGTATCAGTATTTTTCCGGATAATGGTCAGGATGGTGAAATGCTGCTCAAACATGCGGATATTGCGTTGTATCGGGCAAAGCAAAAAGGGAAAGACAGATACGAGTTTTTTACGGAGGAGATGACGCTTGCTTTGCAGGAGCGACATCGACTGGAAGAGGATCTGAAACTGGCCTTGGAAAAGGGGCAGTTTGTTCTTCATTATCAGCCACAAGTGAACCTGCGCAGTATGCAGCTCATTGGTGTGGAGGCACTCATTCGTTGGCAGCACCCTGAGCAGGGGCTGGTTCCGCCCTTCAGGTTCATCCCGGTTGCGGAAGAAACGGGCCTTATTGTACCGCTGGGCCGATGGGTGCTGGAAGAAGCTTGTCGCCAGCAGCAAATCTGGCAGCAGCAGGGATTCGATGTGCGGATGGCCGTTAACCTTTCAGCCCGACAACTGCAGGATGAGTTGCTATTACCCATGCTGACCCGTTTGGTTGAGCAATTTGATATCAGGTCAGGTATGCTGGAGTTGGAGTTGACCGAAAGCTGCCTGATGGATGATCCGGAGGCATCCATTCAATTAATGCAGAATATCAAGGAGCTGGGATTATGTCTGGCCATGGACGATTTTGGTACAGGTTATTCATCACTCAGTTATCTGAAACGCTTTGCCATGGATACGCTGAAAATTGATCGTTCTTTTGTGAAGGACTTGCCGGATGATGAACAGGATGTGGCGATTGCAACAACAATTATTGCCATGGCGCGGAACCTTGGCTTAAAGGTGTTGGCCGAAGGTGCGGAGACAATCGAGCAGGCACATTTCCTGCAACAGCATGGCTGCGATGAAATTCAGGGTTATTATTTCAGCAAGCCTGTGCCGGCGGAAGAAATCCCGACGCTGTTGCAGAAAACATGGAAAGATTGTTGATCAGGGCCAGGCTGCCTGATCGACAACCCATTGGATATGATGAATCTGTGATGCTGGCAATGGTATGCCTGCGGCTATGGCATTGAGCGCCTGTGCCTTGCCGGTGCCGGTGGCAAGGCACAGGCACTGGCGGTGTTGGTTCAGCGCCTTCAGCGTCATGCTGACGCGTTCGGGCGGCGGTTTGGGCGACTGATAGACAGCTACGGCCATGGTCTGGCTTTGCAAGGCTGGATGATTGGGGAACAGGCTGGCCGTATGCCCGTCTTCGCCCATGCCGAGTAAGACAAAATCGAATGGTTCATGCATTTGCCGTAATTGCGCATCGTAATTGCGGGCTGCCTGTGCTGTGCCCCGACTGAAATCGATGGCATGAATTTGTGCTTCGGGAATCGGCACATGATCCAGCAGTGCCTTGCGTACCATGGTTTCATTGCGCTCGGCATGTCCGGCGGCACAGGCACGTTCATCGCCGAACCAGCAATGCACCTTTGACCAGGGCAGATTGTGGTTTTTAAGCAGACGATAACACTGTAGCGGTGTGTTGCCTCCGGCCAATACCCAGTGAAACACGCCGCGCTGTGCGACAGCATCCCGGCAGGCTTCGGCAATGCAATCGGCGGCAAACGTGGCCGCTTCCTTGGCTGTGGCGAAGCGGGTCAGGGTATCCTCGAAACTCACAGCTGGCGCCAGCCGCCCTCGTGGCCTTCAATGAGTTCATCCATGCCGGGAATATCCCAGGTGGCTGCCGGGTACAGCGTGACTTTGCGGCTTTCCTGCCATGCTTCCATGATTGGTGCGACGACTTTCCATGCTTCTTCCACTTCATCGCCGCGATTGAACAATGTGGCATCACCGAGCAGCACATCATAGAGCAGTGTTTCATAGGCTTCGGGCATATTGCCGCCATCTCCGCCGGCATAGGGCGCATCCAGTTGCAATGGATGCAGGTGCATGGACAGCCCCGGTTGCTTGGCATTCAGGCTCAGGCTCATGCCTTCATTGGGCTGCAGGCGGAATATCAGTTCATTCGGTTCGATGGTTGAGGCCGTATGCTTGAACATATTCAGCGGCGCCTGACGGAAACGGATGGCGATTTCCGACACGCGTGACGGCAGACGCTTGCCGGTTCGCAGGAAAAAGGGCACGCCCTGCCAGCGCCAGTTGTCGATATACATTTTTAGCGCCACGAACGTTTCGGTATTGGAATCGCGGGCTACATCCTTTTCCCAGCGATAGCCTTTGACCGGTTCGCCACCGACCATACCAGCACCATACTGGGCACGTACGACATGGGTTTTGACTTCCTCCGCTGTCATGCGGTGAATCGATTGCAGTACCTGGATTTTTTCATTGCGAACGCCGGTTGCACTGATTTCGGCCGGTGGCTCCATGGCCACAAGCGCCAGCAATTGCAGCAGATGATTCTGCACCATATCGCGCAGGGCGCCGGAATTTTCGTAATAACCACCGCGATATTCGATGCCAATGCTTTCAGCCACTGTGATTTGCACATGATCGATATAATTGCGGTTCCACAATGGTTCGAACACGGCATTGGCAAAACGGAAGGCCAGCAGGTTTTGCACGCTCTCCTTGCCAAGGTAATGATCGATACGGTAAATCTGCGATTCATCGAAATAGGACAGCAGGCAGCCGTTCAGGTGGCGGGCACTGTCCAGATCCATGCCGAACGGCTTTTCGATAACCAGCCGGCGCCAGCCTTTTTCCTCATTGGTCAGATTGACCGAATGCAGGTTGCGAGCGGTAACATGGTAATAGGCAGGTGGAATGGCGAAATAGAACAGCACATTCATGGCTGTATTACTGTCTTCGACAACATCGGACAGCCGTGGATAGAACGATTCATCTTCCAGATCGCCCTGAATGGGATGCAACATGCGGGAAAAGCCCTTCCATAGCATGTTGTTATTGATGATGTCCGGTGCGTATTTCAGCAGCGAGGCATGCACCTGTTCATGCCAGTTACGTACTTCATGTTTTTCGCGCAGCACGCCGATAATGCGGCTGCCCGGTGCGATCAGGTTCCAGCGATACATATGCGCCAGTGCAGGTAAGAGTTTGCGATTGGTCAGGTCGCCGGAAGCGCCGAAAATGACGATATCGGCATCTTCAGGTTTAACGGCAATATTGGGTGCGGTATTCATGTGTTCGAATCTCCGGCGGATTTGATGGCATGACCGCCAAAGCCGGCACGCATGGCATTGACGATTTTGCCGGCAAAGGCGTCTGTTTCGCGGCTGCGAAAACGCATTTGCAGGGCCAGCGTCAGTACGGGGGCCGGCACGGCTAGGTCGATGGATTCATTGACAGTCCAGCGCCCTTCACCGGAGTCGTCCATCCAGTCGGATAATGAAGCCAGTTCGCCATCCTGCTCCAGTGCATCGCCGATCAGATCCAGCAGCCAGGAACTGACCACCGAACCATGTTGCCAGACGCGGGAAATCTGATGCATGTCGAGATCGAACACTTCCTTGGCCTTCATCAGTTCAAAGCCCTCGGCAAATGCCTGCATCATGCCGTATTCGATACCGTTATGGACCATTTTGACGAAGTGGCCGGCACCGACCGGACCAACATGGGCCCAGCCTTTGCCGTCATTGGCGGCAAGGCTGGTCAGTGCCGGTGCGATACGTGCAATGGCATGTTTTTCACCACCAATCATTAGCGAGTAGCCGTTTTTCAGACCCCAGATGCCGCCGGATGTACCGCAATCGGCAAACAGGATATTTTGCTCCGCCAGTTCTTCGGCACGGCGCTGGCCTTCGCGGTAATTGGAATTGCCACCATCGATGATCAGATCATTCGCCTCAATGCCGGCCTGAAGCAGTTCGTTGATCGTACTGTCAACAAACTGGTGCGGCACCATGATCCAGATGGCACGCGGGGCATCCATTTGTACGATCATGTCCTGCAGGCTCCGGACAGTGCACACATTGTCGAATTGCCTGTCCAGTTCTGCACCCGGTGTGGGATCAACGTCGTAAGCGATGACCTGGTGTCCGTCTGCGGCCAGCCGCCGCACCATATTGCTACCCATGCGGCCAAGGCCAATCATTGCAATCTGCATGTGTTTACTCCTGAATGTCTTCGAAAAAGCACCTGTCCGGATGATGATGGATGCCGGGTATTCCTTGAACGTAATCTTAGCACATCATGTCCTGGATGGATGTACTTGTTTTGCCGGATGCCGCCATGTCATCCATGACAGTGATGGAAAACTGGTCTATATATGGTGCATGAGGAGAAGTCGGAGGTAATGTATGGTTTTCAATATGATCCACATCTGGTGGCTGCTGTTATTACTGCTGATGCCGTTGACTGAGGTCATGGCCATGCGCATTGCGGTTAATCAGCTGGGTTATGTGGCCGGTGCAGACAAGCAGGCCCTGATCATCGATGCAGGCAAGGATGAGGCACGCTATGAGATTGTGAACCTGCAAAACCACAAGGTGGTATTAACTCTGCAGGCCGGGGCACTTGCGCGGGATGGGCTGAGCGGCCCGCGTGTGCGTGCGCTGGATTTTTCCCGCCTGCATTGGCCAGGTCATTATGTGATTCGTACAGGAGACATCATATCTTCTTCCTTCCGGGTCACGGCGGATCCGTATCGTGGAGCCCTGAGGATGCTGCTGCGTTCCTATTATCTGCAGCGCTGTGGCCATGCGCTGGCAGATGAGGAAACCGGACTGGGGCACAGTGCCTGTCATACACAGGATGGCATAGTGGCGCATGGCGATCACTGGCACAAACAGGGCGAACACATGAAAACGACCGGCGGCTGGCATGACGCAGGCGATTACGGTAAGTATGTTGCTTCGACATCGGTGACGGTGGCGCGATTGCTGACTGCATACGAGCAGAACGATGCACTGGCATCCGATGGCTGGCTGAAAATTCCGGAAAGTGGTAATGGACAGCCGGATATCATTGATGAGGCGCGTGTTGGACTGGACTGGATGTTGCGCATGCAGCGGGAAGATGGTGCGGTCTATCGCAAGCTTTCCGGCGCCAGCTGGCCGCCGCATGGTTCTCCCGCGCAGGATCAACAGCCGCGACTGATCTATGGACCGGCTTCGTCGGATACGGCCAGGTTTGCAGCGGTCATGGCATTGGCTGCACGCCTTATCGGGCCTCTGGATGCGTCGGCTGCCCGTCGCTACAAGGCAGCAGCTCTGAAAGCCTGGCATTTTCTTGCCGGTGTGAAAGCGCAGCAGGTGGATTGGCACGAAGGCGATGACAGCGGTTCCGGCAAATATCTGTATTCCGAGATCGACAATGAAGACAGCCTGCTCACCGATGTTGATGATCGTTTCTGGGCAGCGGTCGAGTTGTATCACTTGACTGGCAGCGAGATTTATCATGATTATGTGCGGCGGCATGTGCGGGATATTCGCTACACCTTGTTTGGCTGGAAAAATCCAGCCGCACTCGGTGTTGTGCATTACCTGCAGGGTGAGGCACAGGATAGCCAATTGCGCGATATTCTGCGCAAGATGCTGTTTGCGCGGGCGGATCATTTGTTGGGGACATCAAATGCGAATGTTTATCGACTGGCCGATACGCGCTTCATCTGGGGCTCCAACAAACGTTGTGCCGAACATGGCATGACCCTGATGAGCGCCTATCGTCTCAGTGGTAAGACCGCATATCTGCAGGCTGCGCGGGCACAGGCCGATTATCTGCTGGGCATTAATCCTTTTGCGCAGTCATTTGTAACCGGACTTGGCAGCAGGGCCGTGCAACATGTGCATCATAGCTGGCGGGAGGATATTCCGGGCCTGCTGGTCGGTGGTCCGAACACAGGGGCGCAGGATGGCATTGCACCGAAGGGCAAGGGGATTCTCAGTTATGTGGATGATGCGCGTTCCTACGCAACCAATGAATATGCCATCGATTACAACGCGGCGCTGATCGGATTACTGGCCGAATTGCAGCATGCAGAGGTCAAATGACGTTGCGATATGGCTGAATGGACACGGATGTTTTAGAATTGGCAACTTGCTGTTGCAAGGAGTCAATGATCCATGGCCTTGATGATTACCGATGACTGTATCAATTGTGCGGTATGCGAGCCCGAATGCCCGAATCTGGCCATCTATGAGGGTGACGAGATTTTCGAGATCGATGCCGATCGCTGTACCGAGTGTGTAGGACATTTCGATGAACCGCAATGTCAGCTGGTGTGTCCTGTGGATTGTATTCCGCTCAATCCCGAACGCGTGGAAAGTCGTGAGATGCTGTTGCAGAAATATGAATGTTTAACTGGTAAGATAACGGCATGAGTGGTCGATTATTTATCGTCTCAGGACCATCGGGGGCGGGCAAGTCCAGCCTGTGTGCGGCCTGGCTGGAGCATTGTCCGAATCTGAAGCTGGCCATATCGGCAACGACGCGAACACCGCGGCCGGGTGAACAGGACGGGCGTGAATATCATTTTCTGGATCGTCAGATATTTGAGGAACAGAGTGACCAGGGTGCGTTCCTTGAATGGGCGCATGTGCATGGCCAGCTGTATGGCACGCGCAGGGCGGATGTCGAAGCCATGCTGGCTGCCGGCAAGGATGTGCTGCTGGAAATCGATTGGCAGGGAGCTGCCCAGGTGGCAGAGAAGATGCCGCAGGCCATTCGCATTTTCATCCTGCCACCTTCAATCGAGGTATTACGTGAGCGTTTGCAGCAGCGGGGGCAGGATGATGCGGCTACGATTGAGCGGCGCGTGGCAGCTGCCGAGGCAGAAATGGCGCATGCCGGCGAGGCGGCCTTCCAGATTGTAAACGATAATTTCGGGCAAGCGCTGCAGCAGTTGATGGAAATTTACCGGCAGGCGCAAGACGTATAATCCCCATTGCCTTTTTGAAACACTGTTCCTAGGTTTGGACTACTTGGATATCGGAGGTATAGCCGCATGGCTCGTGTAACTGTAGAAGATTGTATTCGTCATTATCCCAATCGTTTTGAAATGGTATTGCTCGCCTCCCGGCGTGCTCGCCAGTTGCTGGATGGTATGCCGAAGATCGGTGAGGATGAAGGTGACAAGATTACGGTTCATGCCTTGCGTGAAATCGGTGCCGGTAACATGACCTGGGAAACGTTATTTGAACTGGATGCGCGTGAGCGTCAACGTGCCGAAGCCGAACTGGCGATGGCTGAAGAAGACGAAGCTGTCTAAGGCCTTGTACCCTGGTTCGCGCATGATTCATATTCTCTGAATCGACTCACGTGAGCCGCATTTTCGAAATTACCGAGCGGGTTACCGCTTATGTCAACAAGGCGGACATCGATAAGATCAATCGTGCCTATGTGTTTGCTGCCCATGCCCATGCCGGCCAGTTTCGTTCATCGGGCGATCCCTATCTGGTCCACCCGTTGGCTGTGGCTGGTATTCTGGCCAGCATTGGAATGGACGAGGCCAGTATTATTGCGGCCATTCTGCATGATACGGTGGAAGATACCCCGGTTACGCTGGAAGACATCGAATTGCGCTTCGGCGAGGAAATCGCACATCTCGTGGATGGCGTGACCAAGGTTGGCCAGATTCGTTTTAATTCATCCGAACACAAACAGGCGGAAAACTTCCGCAAAATGCTCATGGCCACGGCCAGGGACGTACGCGTATTGATCATCAAGCTGGCCGATCGGCTGCACAATATGCGCACGCTGGGTTTTCTGCGCGAAGAGAAACGGCGGCGGATTTCCGAAGAGACCATCCAGATTTATTCGCCACTAGCGCATCGCCTGGGTATGCACTGGATCAAACAGGAAATGGAGGACCTGGCCTTTTCGCAGCTTGAGCCTGAGGCATATCGGGAGCTGGTCGAGAAAATGGCCGATCGCATCGATGATCTGCATCGCACGCGCGAACATCTGGAAGGCATTATCCAGGAGGCGCTCAAGCGCAACGGCATGGAAGCGCGGGTACAGGGACGCATGAAACACCTGTACAGCATTCATCAGAAAATGGAACGCAAGCATGTCAATTTTGACGAGATTTTCGATCTCGTGGCTTTCCGTGTTATCGTTGACGATATCCCCTCCTGCTACAAGGCGCTGGGGCTGGTGCATGGTCTGTATCGCCCGGTACCCGGTCGCTTCAAGGACTATATTGCGTTGCCCAAGCCGAATGGCTATCAGTCATTGCATACGGCCGTGATCGGGCCGGAGAACTTCCGCATCGAAGTACAGATACGTACCGAGGCCATGCACAGTTACGCTGAAGACGGGGTGGCTGCGCACTGGCTGTACAAGAGTGATGATGCCAACGAGCGGGATCGTGAAAGTTTCAAATGGCTGAAGCATTTGATGGAACTGGTTCAGCAATCGGACAATCCGGGCGAGTTTCTGGAGAATGTGCGTCTCGATCTGTTTGTGCAGGAAGTGTATGTGTTCAGTCGCGACGGCGATATTTTCGCCTTGCCGCGTGGTTCACGGCCGCTGGATTTTGCTTACGCGGTGCATACCGATATAGGCAACCATTGTATCGGTGTGCGTATTAATGGTGAAGTGGCTGACTTTCAGCAGCGTTTGCGTAATGGTGACCAGATTGAAGTCATGGTCAGCCCGGACCAGACACCCAGTCGGCAATGGCTGCAATATGTCAAAACGCCGCGTGCACGTCAGGCCATCCGTTACTGGTTTCGACGCCAGGAACGGGAAGTCAGTATTCGAATCGGCCGCAAGTTCCTCAAGGAATCACTGGGGCGTTCGGATGTGCCAGCCTCGGTATACAAACAGTTCGATTGTAAAAAACTGGATGAGATGCTGGAGAAGCTGGGTCGTGGCGATATCCCGGTTCACGAGCTGCTCGAGGCGGCTGGCAAGGATGCCACGCATGTATTCAGTCTGAAGGGCCTTGAAAAAACGCTGATGCATGCTGCGGAATGTTGCCATCCGATACCGGGCGATCCGGTGCTGGGGCAGTTCAAGAGCGGCCGGGGCATGGTATTGCATCATCGCAAATGTCCGGAAGTGGCGAAAAGCGACAGCAAGGATTGGCTGGAAGTGAACTGGCAGAGTGAGAAAGGCAGGAACTTCCTTACCGGCATTGCCCTGCTGACGAAAAACGAACGCGGCATGCTGGCCCGAGTTTCACAATGCATTGCTGCATCCACATCCAGTATCGAGGATTTGCAATTGCGTCAACGCGCAGGTGCAACGACCGAGCTGTTGTTTCTGGTCAGCGTGGAAGATCGCAAACATCTGGCAGATCTGTTGCGCAATCTGAAAAACGTGCCGGGCGTAGTGCGTGTAGGCCGGCGTAATCAGGTCGGGCTGAATGCGAAACCGGAGCCGAAAGGGCTGGGTGAAACCCTGCTCGGCATTTTTGGTGGACGAAAACATGGCAAGGAGAAAACATGAGTATCACGTTTGTGCATAGCGATAAGGCACCGAAAGCCGTTGGGCCGTACAGTCAGGCTGTGGTGCATGGTGGCGTGCTGTATGCTTCCGGTCAGATCGGGCTGGTGCCTCAGAGCGGACAGATGGTGGGCGATTCGGTTGAGGAGCAGACGCGGCAGATATTACGCAATCTGAGTGCCGTATTGCAGCAGGCTGGTGCCGGCATCGCGGATATTCTCAAGGTGAATATCTTTCTGACGGATATGAACGATTTTGCGACGGTGAACAGTATCTACAGCGAATGGTTGGGGACGCATCGCCCGGCGCGGGCTACCGTTGAGGTGGCAGCCTTGCCGCTGGGTGCGCGGGTAGAAATGGATCTGATCGCCCGCGTTTAAAAGACCAATGCAAAAGGGCGCCTTTATGGCGCCCTTTTGATAAAAAAGCAGAAAAGAATCAGGCAGCTTTCTGAATCTTGCCTGAACGAAGACAGCGGGTACAAACCTTGACCCGGCTGATCTGACCGTTAACAACTGCACGGACCTGCTTCAGATTGGGCAGGAACCGGCGACGGGTCGTATTGTGAGCGTGACTGACATGATTGCCTGCCATCGGCCCTTTTCCACAAATATCGCAACGCTTGGCCATGAGTGATACCTCCAAAAACGGGGCGCACTTTAGGTGAATATGCCATGCCATACAAGTAAAAAATGCACGGATTGTTCTTTGCTGTCCGTATGGCCAATATTAAGCGATGTATTCCTGCCTGTTGCAGCCTGTTTCCATACTGGATGGTATCGGTCCGTCATTGCAGCAGCGGCTGGCCAAACAGGATATTCGACTGATCGGCGATTTGCTGTTGCACTTGCCCAAGGATTATCAGGACGATCGCGAGGTACAAACGATTGCCCAACTGAACGATGGCGTCATGGCGCGCATCGAGGGGCGTATTGTAAGCAAACAGGCGCGCGGTTTCGGTCGCAAACGGCAGGTAACGCTACATCTGGCTGATGAAACGGGCGATATCCACCTGTTGTTTTTTCACTCCGGCTATATGCTCAGCGATGCCCGTTTGCATGAAGGGCGCATGCTTAGTGTGCGCGGCAGGGTCAAACGCTGGCGAGGGCAATGGCAGATGAGTCATCCGGAATGGTTGCCGGCCGAGCAGTTCGAGCCGGCCATTCGTCCGCTGTATCCGTCGCTGGCCGGGTTAAACAGTCGTCGCCTTCAGGGCTGGATCGGACAGGCGCTTCAGCGGATATCTGCCGATGCCTGTTCGCCGCTGGATGCGCATGTTTCGCCGTGGAGTAAGCTGACCCTGCATCAGGCCTTGTTCGGTCTGCATATGCCGGGGCCGGATACGCCGGATCCTGCGCATTGTCTGCAACGCCTGAAGCTGGAGGAAGTGCTGGTTTATCTGGCGTTGATGCGCGAGAAACGCAAACAGGCAGAACGCCAGGCACCGGCCATGCCGGGAAATCGTTTGTCGCAGGCCCTGCAGCAGGCGTTTCCATATCCGTTAACGCAGGCGCAGCAACAGGCATGGCAGGAGATTCGCCACGATCTGCAGACAGGTCGGCGCATGCATCGCCTGTTGCAGGGTGATGTCGGTGCGGGCAAAACCTGGCTGGCGGCGCTGGCTATTGCCCATGCGTTTGACAATGGCTGGCAAAGTGCGCTGCTGGCACCGACAGAGGTATTGGCAACCCAGCATGCAGCCACGTTGCAGGAACTGTTGGCACCATTGCAGTGTCCGCTGGCATTGTTGACCGGAAGCACAAGAGCAGCCGAACGGCGACGCATGCTGGCGGCGCTGGCTGCCGGCAAGATTGCCTGCATCGTCGGTACCCATGCATTATTGCATGAAGATATTCGTTTTCAGCGTCTGGGCCTGGCCATGGTCGATGAGCAGCATCGTTTCGGCGTGCGGCAACGCTGGGCGCTGGCCGAGCATGCCTATGCCGGCCATGATGCCGCCGTACACCTGCTGGCCATGACAGCGACTCCGATTCCGCGCTCGCTGGCGCTGGCGCTGTATGGCGATATGGATCTGAGCCTGATGCGCGGCATGCCGCCGGGTCGCAAGCCGGTGCAAACGCGCGTATTGTCCACCTCACGCATGCCGGCACTGGTGGCAGGCATTCAGCGCATTCTTCAGCAGCAGGGTCGGGTGTACTGGATTGTCCCACGCATTGATGAGCAGGAGGATGGCCTGTCCGTTGAACAGCGTACGGAACTGTTGCAGCAGTATTTTCCCGATGCCGGCGTCACAGGTTTGCACGGTCGCATGAAGGGGAGGGACAAGCAGGCTCGATTACAGTCCTTTGCCGAAGGGAGCTGCCGAATACTGGTATCGACGACGGTGATCGAGGTCGGTGTGAATGTGCCCGAGGCACGGTTGATTGTTATTGAACAGGCCGAATGCTATGGACTGGCGCAATTGCACCAGTTGCGCGGTCGGGTGGGGCGCTCCGATGAGCAGGGGTATTGCATTCTCGTGGCCGGCGATGAAGTGGGTGAAGCCGGCATGGCGCGCCTGCGTACCATGGTTGAGTGTCATGATGGTTTAACGCTGGCTGAGGCCGATCTGAAACTGCGCGGTGCTGGCGATGCGCTGGGCGTACAGCAAAGTGGAGAAACGGGCTTCCGCATCGTAGACATGGTGGCTGATCATGCGCTGATACGCGACTGCTTTGCGGCACTGCCGGATATCACGCCCGATGTATGCATGCAGTATTTCTGGCGACCGGAGGCCGATGCCATCGATTAACAGCTACGCTGACAGATGCTGTTCCAGCCAGTGTTCGATCAGATCGCGAATTTGTTGCATGCGTGTCGCATCCGGTGCTTCAAAGCGCATGACCAGCGCAGGTTGCGTATTGGAGGCACGTAACAGGCCCCAGCAGTCTTCGCTTAACTCCAGCCGCATGCCGTCAATGGTGATAACAGGGAAACCCTGTGCCTGAAAGTGTGCGATGGCTGTATCCACGATGCGGAACTTCTCCGCATCGCTGCAGGGAATGCGGATTTCCGGTGTTGTCAGTGATGCCGGCACATCATGTAACAGGGCTGACAGTGGTCCGTCTTGTGCGGCCAGCACCTGCATGATGCGTGCGCCGGCATAGGTGGCATCGTCGAAACCAAAGAAACGGTCGGCAAAGAACATATGACCGCTCATTTCACCGGCCAGCAGGGCACCGGTTTGCCGCATTTTGGCCTTGATCGGTGAATGGCCGGTGCGCCACATCAATGCCGTGCCGCCAGCTTCGCGGATACCACGATACAGATGGCAGGATGATTTGACTTCGGAAATAATCGTGGCGCCGGGATGCTGTTGCAGCAACGGCCGCGCCAGCAGCAGCAATAGCATGTCGCCGGCAATGATCGTTCCGTTTTCATCCACAACGCCGATACGGTCGCCATCGCCGTCAAAGGCAATGCCAAGATCGCAATGCTGTGTGCGAACCGTGCTGGTCAGGTCCTGCAGGTTGTCGGCGATGCTGGGGTCAGGGTGATGATGCGGAAAGCGTCCATCCGGCTCGCAATACAGTTCGACAACGTCACAGCCCAGCCGGCGATAGAACGGTGCGGCAACGATGCCGGATGGTCCGTTGCCGGCATCGATAGCCACTTTCAGCGGACGGGAGAGCCGACAATCATCGGCGATGGCGTCGATATAATCGGCAATGATGTCCATGTGCCGGCATGTACCCTGTTCGGCTACTAGTGAATGATCGATGTTCTGCATTCGTCGCATGAGCTGTTGCAGGTCTTCACCATGCAGGCTTTCCTTGCCGCGCATCATCTTGAAACCATTGTACTCACCCGGATTATGGCTGGCCGTGACCTGCAGGCAACCGGCGGCGTTTTGCTGAAAGACGGAGAAATAGGCTAGCGGTGTGGGCGTGACGCCGATATCGATGACATCGCGACCGGCATCCGTGAGGCCTCTGATAGCTGCTGCCTGCAGGGCTGGTCCGGACAGGCGCACATCGCGGCCGACGATGACCGGTGCAGCAGACGCTGCATCCAGCATGTCGGCAAAGGCCAAGCCCAGGCGATAGGCGAAATGTTCATCGATTTCCCTGTCTGCCAGACCGCGGATATCGTATTCACGAAAAATATGCGCGGGAAATATTGTCGTCTGTTGCTGGGTCATGTGCCCGATTATAGACGGAAACAGGACGTGCAACAGTATCTTGCACTGTACAGGCTTGCGCCTAGGCTGCGCTGCCTATGTCCTCCAACAGTCTGAATGATGCGCAGTATCAGGCCGTCTACCATCGCGGTGGACCGCTGCTGGTGCTGGCCGGAGCCGGTTCCGGCAAAACACGCGTGATTACCGAACGCATTGCCGCACTTATTGAGCGTGATGTGCCATTTGATGCGATCACAGCCGTGACATTCACCAACAAGGCGGCACGCGAAATGCGTGAGCGCTTGCAGGCACGACTGGGCGAGCAGGCTGCACGTCTGCGTATCTGTACCTTTCATGCGCTGGGGCTGGCCATGGTACGCGAGCATGCCGAACTGCTCGGACGTCGGCGCAATTTGTCGGTGTTCGGTATCAGCGAGCAGAAGTCGGCCATGCGCTCGGTATTGTCGGATATGAAACTGCCGGCCGATGCAGATCAGGTGGACCGCACCCTGAATCGCATCTCCTTGCTGAAAAGCGGCCTGCTGGAACAGGATACGCAGCAGTTTTCGCCGATTCGCCAGCGTTATGATGCATTGCTGGAGCGTATGAATGCTGTGGATTTTGATGATCTCATGGTGTTACCCATTCGCCTTCTCAGCGAACATGAGGATGTGCGTGCTCTGTGGCAGTTGCGGGCGCGACATTTTCTGGTTGATGAATATCAGGACTCCAGCAGGGTACAATATGAGCTGGTGCGCCTGCTGGTACCGCAGGGCGGCAATCTCACGGTCGTGGGCGATGACGACCAGTCGATTTATGGCTGGCGCGGTGCGGAAGTGCGCAATCTGTTCCAACTGGAACAGGATTATCCCGATCTTACTGTCATTCGGCTGGAAGAGAATTATCGATCGACGGCATCGATTCTGTCGGCCTCGAATACACTGATTGCGCAGAATGGCGAGCGACTGGGCAAGACGTTGCGCTCGAATCTGGGCCAGGGCAAGCCGGTGCGCATCTGGGAGTGCCCGACGCCGGAGGAAGAAGCGTCGCGCGTGGCCGGCGATATCCGCGCCATGCGCGCGGTATCCGATCATGGCTGGGATGCCTTCTGTGTGTTGTACCGGGCATCGTTTCAGTCGCGTGCGCTGGAAATGGCATTACGCGAACAGGATATTCCGTACCATGTCAGCGGCGGGCTGTCCTTTTTCGATCGTTCTGAAATCCAGACGCTGCTGTCCTATCTGCGTCTGATCAGTAATGCCGGCGATGATCTGGCTTTCATGCGTGCCATCGCCAAACCACGACGCGGTATTGGCGACCGGGCGTTGGGCGATCTTGGCCTGTTTGCAAGTGTGCATGGCTGTTCATTGCTGGAAGCCTGCCTGCACGATGAACTGGTGCATCGCCGGGCGGAACAGTTACGGCAGTTCGGTCTGCTGATTATGCAACTGGAGCATGCCTTCCGCCATGGCGAGGCGGATGATGCCTTCGATATGCTGCTGGAGGATAGCGGGCTGGAGCAGGCGATTCGGCACGAAGCCGAGGATGAACAACAGCAGGAACGACGCATGGCCAATATCATGGAACTGCGTCGCTGGTGGATGCGGCACAGCGAGCAGGGTGGTAATCTGGATGAGTTCCTGCAACATATTTTCCTGTTGGCCGATCGTGAGGATGATGAACCAAGCGGGCAGGTGCGCCTGATGACAGTGCATGCAGCCAAGGGGCTGGAGTTCGATCACGTGTATATCATTGGCATGGAAGACGGCATCTTTCCTCACAAGAATGCCCTGCTGGAAAAACGCATTGAGGAAGAACGGCGGCTGATGTATGTGGCCATGACCCGCGCGCGTTTTCGCCTGACCTTAAGCTATGCCAAAGCACGTCGCCGCTATGGCCAGATCGAGAAGACTGCACCCTCACCGTTTTTGCAGGAAGCCGATCAGTCGGTATTACGCTGGGTGGATCGCGATACCGATTCGGCGGAAGCCGCCGAGGAAGTGGAGGCGCATATGGCCTCGATGCGAAAATTGCTGGGGCTGGCATCCTGATGCAATGCAAAGGGGATGGCATGGCCATCCCCTTGTGATTCCCGGAAATGAAGATTTAATCGCCGGTGGCGATGCGCTCGACCAGTTGTTTGACCGTGGGGATAAAGCCGTTGGCATAGAACGGGTCCTCGGCAAAACGATAGGCGGCATGGCCGGCAAACATCAGGTGTTTGTCCGGATCGGCACCATGCGCAATTTCCTGCAGTGTTTTCTGGATACAGAAACTGCGCGGGTCGGCCTTGCGTCCAGTGGTACCCTGTTCATTGGCCGCCCAGTTGGAGAACTTGCACTGCGACAGACAGCCCATGCAATCCAGCTGATCCTGCCGAATTTCATGCGCCTTTTCTTCACTGACGAAAATCAGCGTGGAATCCGGTGTGGACAACGGTTTGACGAAACCATCCTCGATATAACCCAGTGCACGCTTTTTGTCCTGTCGCGTGAGGAAGACTTCCTTGTTACGTACACCGAAGGTGAAACTTTCGGTATGGTCACCGGCCGGATGATCGACAAAGGCGATTTCACGATCCGAGCGCTCATATAATTCATGCAGGAAGGAGTTGTATACGGCCGATGAGTAAAAACCTGTAGGCGAAAACGGATTGAGCTTGATGTCGCCTTTTTTCAGGCGCATCAGCCATTGTTTCCAGGCATCGGAGATCGGACTCTCCTGCGTCAGCAGGGCACGCGTGCCGAACTGGAAGGCGATGGGGCCGATTTCCGGATTGTCCATCCAGTCGGTCCATTCACGCAGCCACCAGACGCCGCCAGCCATAATAATCGGCACATGTTGCAGACCAAACTCGTTCATTGTTTTACGCAGTGCAGCCACACGCGGGTAGGGCGGTTCCGGTTTTTCCGGATCTTCCGAATTAGACAGGCCGTTATGACCGCCGGCCAGCCACGGATCTTCATAAACAACGCCACCGAGCCATTCAGGGAATTTGCGGTAGGAGCGCAGCCACAGTGCGCGGAACGCGCGTGCCGAGGAAATGATTGGATAGTAATGCACCTGAAATCTGGCAGCCAGTGGCGCCAGGCGGAACGGCATGCCGGCACCGCAGGTGATGCCGTGAATCAGTCCTTTGGCACCTTCCATGACACCTTCCAGAACGCGTTCGGCGCCTCCCATTTCCCATAATACATTCATATGGATGCGACCATTGCCGCCGGCAATATCATGCGCGATTCTGGCCTGTGCAATGCCGCCCTGAATGCCCTGGGCGACCAGCTCTTCAAAACGCTCCTTGCGGTTACGGCCATGATAAACGGTGCGGATGATGTTGCCGTTTTCATCCACGCGGTCGGCATTGACGGCCGAGAAGGTAGCCACGCCGCCAGCTGCAGCCCAGGCACCGGAACACTGGCCGGTAGATACGGCAACGCCCTTGCCACCTTCGATCAGAGGCAGCACTTCCTTGCCGGAAATTGTGAGGGGTTGCAGATTGATAGTCATTGATGTTGATTCCTTTATTCCAATAACCCGCGGTATTGTTGTCGCTTCCATTGGTTACTGGTGGAAATCTAGCAGCGGGGAGCGCGAAGGGCAAAAGAGATTCTTTGCGTTTGCCGTCTGTGATATCGTGTCCGAATGAAACATATGCTGACATGCTATGCCGTGGTGATCCCCGGTCTTGAGCCTATTGCGGCAGCCGAACTGGCTGCACTGAATGTGCACGATATTGAAGCAGATGAAGGTGGCGTTCACTTTCAGACCAGTCCGGACGGTTTGATGCGCGTCAACCTGCGCGCCAGAACATTAACGCGGATATTGTTGCGCCTGAAACAGTTCAAGGCGCTGTCGTTTCCCGAACTGTTCAACAAGAGTGCCGGTATTGCCTGGCAGGACTTTATTCGTGCGGATGGTGAGCTACATGTCCAGGCTCGCAGTCATCATTCGAAGCTGATTCATAGCGGACGAATTGAACAGACGGTACGTGCCGCCATTGTGCAGCGATTGAAACGATATCCGCCGGCGGCAACGGCTTCCTCGACATTGGGCGTACATGTTCGCTTTGATCACGATGTGTGCCAGCTCAGCCTGGATACTTCGGGAGAACGGCTGGATCGACGGGGTTATCGTGTTGCAGCAGGACCTGCGCCAATGCGTGAAACGATGGCTGCAGCCCTGTTGCAATGGATGGGCTGGCAGGCGGATCAGGTGCTGATGGTGCCGATGTGTGGTTCCGGTACGCTGGCTATTGAGGCCGCCTTGTCGGTGGCACATATCGCACCGGGTCTGCAGCATTGTTTTCCTCTTGTCGGCTGGCCGGGATTTTCCGAACGGCGTTGGCGCAGGGTATATGACAAGGCACAGGCCATGCGGCGTGACGTGGATGTGCGCATTGCACTATCGGATATACAGCCTGAATATGCCGCACAGGCACGACGCAATATCGCGGCGGCCGGCATTGCCGACATGCTGCAACCTGAAGTACATGATTTCTTTGCCTTGCGGCCGGTCACTGAGCATGGCCTGATTATGCTCAATCCGCCTTACGGACGACGTATCGGGCATGCGCCTGGCGATGTGTATCGCCGCATCGGGGAGCACCTGAAACGCCATTTTGCGACATGGCGCTGTATGGTGCTGGCACCGGATCAGGCAAGCCGGCAACAACTGGGGCTTTCGGTGCGCCGGCATCTGAAAATCCGCCATGGCGGTAAATGGATTGTTGCGCTCGATGTATCGCCGGGAAAAGGCTGACGGTTATTTCAGGAATAACTGATAGGCCGGGTTATCCGTTTCATTGACATAAGGATAGTCCAGTCCGTCGAGGTAGTCCTGAAATGCAGCTTCATCCTCCGGCGGCACTTCGATGCCGGCCAGGACACGCCCGAAGGCAGCCGCATGATTGCGATAATGGAACAATGAAATATTCCAGCGGCCATGCGCCCGCGTCAGAAATTGCAACAGCGCGCCGGGCTTTTCGGGGAACTCGAAGCGGTATAGCCGTTCATGCTGCACCAGCGGGCTGTGGCCGCCGACCATGTGCCGGATATGCAATTTGGCCAGCTCATTATCCTGCAGGTTGATGACGGACAGGCCGGCCTGCTGCATGGTGCGTTCCAGATCCATCGCTTCATCGCTGTTGCTAACAGCGATGCCGACGAACACATGCGCATCATGGCGGCTGGATAGCCGGTAATTGAATTCGGTGATGTTGCGCGAGCCGATAGTGCTGCAGAATTGCAGGAACGAGCCCGGTCGTTCGGGAATGGTAACGGCAAACAGTGCTTCCCGTCCTTCACCCATTTCTGTGCGTTCGGAGACATGACGCAGGCGATCGAAATTCATATTAGCGCCACTGTTAATGGCTGCCAGTACCTGCCCGCGTGCGCCTGTCTGGCGCACGTATTTCTTCAGTCCGGCCACGCCGAGCGCACCGGCCGGTTCGACGATGCTGCGATTATCCTCGTAGATATCCTTGATGGCGGCACAGATTTCATCGGTGTCGACGAGCAGGATATCGTCCACATACCGGCGTGTTAGCGCAAACGTATGCTCACCGACCTTTTTGACGGCTACGCCATCGGCAAAAATACCGACCTGATTGAGTGTGATGCGTGTACCTGCCTGCACGGAATCGTGCATGGCAGCAGAATCCACTGGTTCGACACCAATGATGCGGGTATTCGGGGCATATGTCTTCAGCCAGACGGCAAGGCCTGCGATGAGGCCGCCGCCACCGATGGGCACGAAGATGGCGTCGAGGTCTTTCGGAGCCTGACGCAGGATTTCCTCACCGATCGTGCCCTGGCCGGCAATAACCAGCGGATCATCGTAGGGATGGATGAACACCAGTTGATGCTGGCGACAATAGTCATGTGCAAAATCACTGGCATCGGAATAGGAGTCGCCGGCGAGAATCACGGTAGCGCCCATGCGCTCAACGGCACGCACCTTGATGTCCGGTGTCGTGGTCGGCATGACAATCGTGGCACGAATACCCAGCCGATGGCTGGCCAGGGCCACGCCCTGGGCATGATTGCCGGCCGAGGCGCAGATGACGCCGCGCTGGCGTTCGACCTCGCTTAACTGGGCGATCTTGTTGTAGGCACCGCGCAGTTTGAACGAGAAAACCGGCTGCAGGTCTTCGCGCTTGAACAGGACTTCATTGTTCAGGCGTGCTGAAAGCTTGGGTGCAAGTTCCAGCGGAGATTCGATGGCCACGTCATAGACGCGTGCTTGTTCAATGGCTTCGAGGTAGAAATCGGACATGGGCGGCTTATACCATGAAGAAATGGCAAAAACGAGTATTCGCATCGAATCGTGCGCGCGCATGGAGCGTGGTCTGGCCTATGCGGAAGGATGTTTTGAAACCTTTCGCATCGTGCACGGTGAGCTGTTTGCCTGGCCTGCACATGTGCAACGTTTGCAGCAGGGGCTTGCTTCCTTCGGCCATCGGCTGGATGCGACGATGATCGATGAGTTGTACCGACAGTGTCTGCAACAGGCATCTGCCGTGGCCGATGATGCGCTGGTACGTCTGACCGTTTCCATCGGTGAGGCGGATCAGGGTTTGTTGCAGATGAGCGAGGAGATGGTGGCACGCATCCAGGTAAAAGCGTATCAACCGAGGCAGACGCCGTTGCAGCTTCAATCCCATGTCTGGCCCTGGGAGTTGCGGCCGAAAACGGCCAAGTGGACGGCCGATTACGCGCACCTGTCCATGCTGTTACGCAAGCTTGGGACGATGGATGTTGTGTTTACGCATGAGAATATGCTGCTGGCCGCTGCCGTGGCCAATGTATTGATTTATCGGCAGGGTCAATGGTGGACGCCGCCGACGGATCGGGGTGTGTTGCCGGGGGTTACTCGCGGGCATCTGATCAGTGCCGGTGTTGTATGCGAGGCACCATGTCCGGCAGCATGGCTGCATGATTGCGAGGCATTGGCATTGAGTAATAGCGGCATGTTTGTACAGATGGCACATAGCATCGACGGACGCGCGCTGCAGGCGCCAAGCGCTGTATGGGACAGCCTGCGCTCGGCATTTCCGCCTGCCATCAGGGCATTGCTGTGAAGCGTGCCCTGTTCATACTGGCTGCGCTGTGTCTGTTGGCCGGTGCAGGAGTGGTCTGGGGCTGGCAGCAACTGCATCGCCCGTTGACTCCGGCGCAGACAGTCTTCGTTGACATTCCGCACGGGGCTTCGACCAAACGGATTGCGCAACTGCTCCAGCAACAGGGTGTCATCGGTTCGGCACGCTGGTTCGAGCTGGCCGTGCGCTGGCAGGGCGTGGCAGCAAAACTGGCCAGCGGCGTTTATGCTTTTCGCGATCCGGCCAGCATCTTGCAGGTCATTGCGCGCCTGCAGCAGGGAGATGTGGCGCAGTTCCAGGTTACGATTCCCGAGGGTCTGCGCAACGACGAGATTCTGGCCTTGCTGGCCGAACGTACCGGTATCAC
Organism: uncultured Zetaproteobacteria bacterium; assembly: GCA_964613235.1. Taxonomy (GTDB): domain Bacteria; phylum Pseudomonadota; class Zetaproteobacteria; order Mariprofundales; family Mariprofundaceae; genus J005. The sequence continues at coordinate 45,671 of CAZTGM010000005.1, forward strand.
TCCGACACAATGGCAACAGGCATTACAGCGTGTATTGCCGGGTGCGGAAGAAGGCTATCTTCTGCCGGAAACCTACCGTTATACGAAGCCGCTGAAGGCGGAGGATTTATTGCGGCAGATGATGGCAGAGCAACACGCGGTATTGCAGGAGCTGACCATGGAGGAGGCGATGTGGCCGCGTTTGCGTATCATGGCCTCGATCATCGAGAAGGAAACGGCCAAGGCCGAAGAGCGTGCACTGGTTTCAGCCGTGATTCATAACCGTTTGCAGCGCGGCATGCCGTTACAGATGGATCCGACGGTCATTTACGGTATCTGGAAAACGACAGGACAGTTCTCCGGTAATATTCGCAAACATGATCTGGCCCATGATACGCCATGGAACACCTATACGCGGCGTGGGCTGCCACCAACTCCAATTTGCAATCCAGGTGCAGCCTCGCTGCGCGCGGCGGCGCATCCGGCCGATGTCGATTATCTGTATTTCGTTGCTGACGGCAGTGGCGGCCATGCGTTTGCAACAACGAACGCAGAACATGCACGCAATGTGCAACGTTGGATGCGCATTGAGCGGCAGCGGCAATGAAGGACGATACACTGATTGTGGATATCACGCTGGATAAGCGGCAGATGCTGTTGTTTCAGGCGCTGTTGCAGGGCGAGGAGGGACTGGCTGTGGTACGCTGTTTCGATGCACAGCATCAACGTTACGAGTTGTGGAGCACGCCCGCCCAGCAGGATAGCCTGCTGCACTGGCTGCAGCATTTGCCTGCGGCGCTGAACGTTCGGATTCGCGGCATACGCCGCTGGCAGGAAGAGACATGATGCATCGTTTTATCACTTTTGAAGGCATTGACGGCTGCGGCAAGACAACGCAGTTGCAACGCACCGCCGACTGGCTGACATCGCAGGGCTACGAAGTATCTGTCACACGTGAGCCGGGCGATACGCCGCTGGGCGCTGAAATTCGCCATCTGTTGCTGGCCGGCGAATATGCGCCGGTTGCCGAGGCCGAATTGCTGCTGTTTCTCGCTGATCGGGCGCAACATGTGCGGCAATATATTCAGCCGGCGCTGGCGGCAGGGCAGGTGGTGTTGTGCGACCGTTATACGGATTCGACCCGGGCCTATCAGATGGCCGCACGCAGGCTGGCTGATGATGCTGACCTCTCCGCCTTGCTGGCGTTTGCCGAATGCGGGCTGCAGCCGGGATTGACGCTATGGTTTGATTTATCGCTGGCTGAAGCATCGCGGCGGATGCAGCAGCGCGAGGCAGGGGGTGCGCAGGCCACGCGACTGGATCAGGAACGGCAGGTGTTTCATCAGCGTGTGGCCACGGCATTCGCTGATCTGCAGAGACAGCAACCGCAGCGTATCCAGCGTGTCGATGCTGCGGCCCCCATTGAGGAAGTGCAGCAACAGGTACGCACCGTGCTCAGCCTCCATCTGGCTCAACAGACGTGCACGTGATCGGCCATGCGGCAATCGTGCAACGCTTTGCGCATGCGTTGCACAGTGGCCAGTTGCATCACGGTTGGCTGCTGTATGGTCGACAGGGCATCGGCAAACACACATTGGCGCAGCATCTGGCACAGCATTATGTCTGCGAATCAGAGCAGGCTTGCGGCACATGTCATGGTTGTCGCATGTTCATGGCTGGTTCACATCCGGATGTTTGCCGTTGTGCGCCGCTGGAGGGCAAGCGGGACCTGGCCATTGCCCAGGTACGTGAGGTGCTGGATTTTCTCGCCTTAAGCGGCAGCGAAAGCGAGCGTCGCGTGGTCATCATGGATGATGCCGATCGCATGAATATACAGGCAGCCAATGCTTTGCTTAAGTCACTGGAGGAACCGGCACCCGGCAGCCTGCTGCTGATGGTATGTCATGATCTTATGCGTTTGCCGGCAACCATTCGCTCTCGCTGCATGCTGGCGCCATGTGCGCCACTGGATGAGTCGCAAACTGTAGAGGTATTGCAGGCGATGGGTATGCCCGAAGCGTATATTCCGCTGGCGCAGCAACTGGCCGATGGTTGCCCCGGACGGGTGTCCTGCATGCTGGATGATACACTGGCCGAGGCGTTGCGTAGCTGGCAGCAGTTGACGCATGATGCGGCGACAGCCGATGTTGGTGCTGTGGAGCAATGGTTGCGCCGGCATGCGCGCATGGCGCCGCATGCGCTGATGGCGGACATGGTTATTCAGGCGCACCAGCCGCAGCTTATGCAGGAACGCTCTTTTGCGCGTTATCAGGCGATTGACGAGGCATTAACGGCATTAGCGCGCTGGCCCGGAGAGGTATTGCGGCACAGTCTTCGTGTTGCACCAACGTTTCTGGCATTGTTTCTCGCCTTGCGAATGGCGGTGCGGCAGTCCGGGGCACAATAGGCGCTGTTATTCGTTTGCTGCCCGGATACACTTGGCGGCGGAAAACTTTCGATGGAAAAGGATGACGCCATGTCCACGTATTATGTGACGACACCGATCTATTATGTGAATGACGAACCGCATCTGGGGCATATATATACGACCGTTGCCGCCGATGTGCTGGCGCGTCATATGCGCATGGGCGGGCTGGATGTGTTTTTCCTCACTGGTGTCGATGAACATGGACAGAAGGTGCAGCAGGCTGCCGAACAGCGCGGTATTGCCCCGATTGAGCTGGCTGATCAGGTCGTAGCGCGTTATCAGAGCCTGTGGCCTCAGTTGTCGATTTCCCATGATGATTTCATTCGCACCAGTTCCGGGAGACACAAGCAGGCCGTGCAGGCCATGTGGCAGCGGCTGGTGGATGCGGATGCGATTTACAAGGGCATGTATGAGGACTGGTATTGCGTGCCCTGCGAGACATACTGGACGGAAACGCAGTTAAAAGATGCCGAATGCCGGGAAGACAGCCTGTGTCCAGACTGTCGCCGCCCGGTGGAGAAAGTGCAGGAAGAATCCTATTTCTTTCGTTTAAGCCGTTATCAGGACACATTGCTGGAACATATCCGCAATAACCCCGAATTTATTGCACCGGCTTCGCGGCGCAACGAGGTGCTGCGTTTCGTCGAGTCCGGTTTGAACGATCTGTCGGTATCGCGTACGACGTTTTCCTGGGGTGTTCCGGTACCGGGTGATGATGCGCATGTCATCTATGTATGGATCGATGCACTGACCAATTATTTGACCGCGCCCGGCTTCCCCGATGAGCGTTATCGCCATTACTGGCCAGCCGACGTGCATCTGATCGGCAAGGATATCCTGCGTTTTCATGCTGTGTACTGGCCCTGCATGCTTATGGCCGCCGGTATTCCGCTGCCGAAGCGTGTGTATGCGCATGGCTGGTGGACTGTGGAAGGCGAGAAAATGAGTAAATCGCGCGGCAACGCCTTGCGACCGGCCGAATTGCTGGAACAGTATGATGCGGATGTGTTGCGCTATTTTCTGCTGCGAGAGGTGCCGTTTGGACAGGATGGTGATTTCTCGTTTGAAGCATTGAAACAGCGTTATAACACCGAGCTGGCCAACGATGTCGGCAATCTGCTGAACCGTTCACTGGCCATGCTGAAGAAGTATCGTGGCAGTGAACTGAGAGGCATTGCCGATGAACAGGCCGTGGACCGGGCGCTGATTGCCGATGTGGAGGGTATGCAGCGCGATGTCGATGCGGCCATGCGCGAGCAGGTCTTTCATGTGGCGCTGGAACGCATCAATGCCGTTGTGCGACATGGCAACCGCTATGTCGAGGAAAATGCGCCATGGGTGCTGGCCAAAGAGGGGAACGATGCGCGTCTGGATACGGTGCTGTATCATCTGGTGGAAACCTTGCGGCTGGTAGCCCTGCAGCTTTGGCCATTCATGCCCGCCAAGGCTGAGGCCATGCTGGCGCAGATCATGAACCGGCCTGTCGATGGTGCTGGATTGCGCATGGGTGAGCATGGCGGCTGGGGTGTTTTGCAACCCGGTCATGTCTGTGCGGCACCGAGCCCGATCTTTCCGCGCATGGAGTAAGGTTGCGCAGAGCGCAGTGATCCCTATCACAAAATCATTGAAAAGTCAATGCAGGCGTCCTATTCTTGGACAATGACCCAGCGTGCGTTCAAGCGTCGTTTGCACCGGATTCTTCCTGATCACGAAAAAATGCGTGAGCATCGTTACTTGCGTCATTTCGGGCATTTGCTGGCGCGGCCGACCTTATGGCATCTGAACCGGCGCAATGTGGCCACGGCATTTGCTGTCGGTCTTTTTTTTGCTTTTATGCCGGTGCCGTTCCAGATGGTATTGGCGGCAGGCGGCGCGATTTATTTTAATGCCAATCTGCCGATTTCCGTGGCTATGGTATGGCTGACCAATCCGATTACCATTCCTCCGGTTTTCTATTTTACATATCTTCTCGGCAACTGGATTCTCGGTAATCCGAGCACGCATCTGACCATGGACAGCTTCAGCTGGGATGCCATTTATTCCGGCCTGCCTGCAGTTATGCAGGCCGTACTCGTCGGTTGTCTGTTCAGTGGTGTTGTAGCCGCCATCATCGGTTATATCGGTATTCGCGTGCTCTGGCGTATCATGGTATTGCGTCGCTGGCGCAGGCGTCAGCAGGCACGACGCGCTGCTGTGGCAGCCGCCTAGACCACGTTTTTCGTTTCGCCTGATCCCTGGCGGTGTTAACCGAAACACTTCGTTCGCATATTTCCCATTCCATTAGCAGCGCGTTGGCAGTTCCGTTTCATATAACGGATGTGCACAGGGTCAGTGGCGGCAGTATCAACGAATGTTTTCATATTGTCAGTGCTGGGCATGCGTTTTTTGTCAAATGCCATAAGGTTGCATTATTGCCGATGTTCGAAGCGGAGGCAGCAGGGCTTGAGGCTATGCAACGGACCGGCTGTGTGCGTGTGCCCGGCATCTGTGCGCTGGGCAGTGACGATACGCATGCCTGGCTGGTCATGGAATGGTTGCCTGCCGCCGGAGCCACGCAGGATAGTGCGGCCAGACTGGGTGAGCAGTTGGCGGCTTTGCATCGCGTCAGTCATGCGCAATTCGGCTGGCAGCAGAATAATACGATCGGATTGACGCCGCAGCCCAATCCATGGTGTGCCGACTGGCCGGACTTCTGGGCCGAACATCGTATCGGCCATCAGTTACGCCTGGCACGAGACAACAGGTTGTCGCAACGCTTGCAGCAACTGGGCGAACCCTTGTTGGAATCTATCCCCGCTTTTTTTGCCGATTATACGCCCGAACCTTCATTGCTGCATGGCGATTTGTGGGGCGGCAACTGGCATACCGCTGCCGATGGGGCTCCGGTACTGTTCGACCCGGCCGTGTATTTTGGTGATCGGGAGGCAGACCTGGCCATGACGGAATTATTCGGCGGCTTTCCGGTTGCTTTCTACGATGCCTATGTAGCGGCGTGGCCACTGGATGCAGGGTATGCGGTCAGGCGTACATTGTATAATTTGTATCATATCCTCAACCATGCCAACCTGTTCGGCGGTGGTTATGTGCGCCAGGCCGAGGGCATGATGGCACAGTTGCTGGCAGAGGTTCGTTAATCCGGATTTTTTTCATGAACTCACGGATGGATGGCGCAGGGCAGGCGAGGTCGGGGAGCCTATGCCGGCAAGGAACATAGCCGTAGCTATCTATGTTACGCAGGTTAAGTCGCCAGCAACGGGGCAAGCGGAGGCAAGCGGGCAGCCGGCACATTGCGGTGTATTGCGACAATATCGCTTGGCATGTTCCACGATCAGCGCATGCATTTCCTGAAACAGTGGCAGTTCATGCGGTAATGCGGCATGGAACAGCTGTTGCCAGGCGGCATAGGTATCGGGGGATACCGTATACCCCAATCGTTGCAGGATGCGTCGCGTATAGGCATCGATGACGAATATCGGCTTGTCCAGCGCATAAAGCAGGATGGAATCGGCTGTTTCCGGGCCAATGCCGTGTACGGCAAGGAGTTGTGGACGCAGGGTGGCCAGGGCTTGCCGGCGCAGTGCTTCTTCACCACCATGCTGTAATAAAAAGCGACATAATCCATGTAACCGGCCGGTTTTCTGGCGAAAGAAGCCGGCGCTGCGAATCCATTGCTGCAGGGTTTCCACAGGCGTGGCCAGCATTGTTTTCGCATCCATGCATTGATGGTGTTTCAGTTGTGCAATAGCCATTTCCACCTGCCGCCAGCTGGTATTCTGGGTCAACACGGCACCAATCATGACTTCAAACGGTGAATCAGCCGGCCACCAGTCTTGGGGGCCGTAGGCATCGAACAACTGCGTGTACATTTGCGGAATGCTCATTCGGCAGACGAACTAACGCGTCAGTTTACGGATTTCCGCCGCAGTCAGCGGCCGCCAGCTGCCTTTTGGCATGTCTACTTCCAGTTTCAGTGGGCCGAAACGGGTACGAATCAGCCGGCGTACCGGATGTCCTGCTGCTTCCAGTGTGCGGCGCACCTCGCGCCAGCGGCCGCGGCGGATGGTGACGGTCAGCCAGCTATGGCTGCGTGATTCGGAATCGACGATAACATCCCAGCCATCACTGACTTCACCTTCGCCGATATCAATGCCGCCCTTGCGTAATTGTTGCAGCGTTTCCAGTGCCAGCTGACCGGTCACGCGGACACGGTATTCTCGCGGAAGACGGGCTCTGGGATCGGTCAGCCGGCGTGCCAGGGCACCATCATCGGTGAGCAGCAGCAGACCTTCGGTATCCATATCCAGGCGACCGACGCTTTGCACATTGGGTGAGACGTCCAGTTGATCGTAGATCAGCGGACGCCCGCGCGCATCCTTGCGTGAGCACAATACGCCTTTGGGCTTGTTGTAGAGGATGTAGGTATGTTTGCTGACCGGTTTGACCACCTTGCCATCGACAATAACCTGGTCGCTGGCCTTGATGATCGTGCCGGGTTGGCGCACGGTTTCGCCATTGACTTGAACACGGCCTGACTCCACCCAGCGGTCGGCTTCACGGCGGGAGCACAGGCCGCACTGGGCCAGAAAACGGTTGATGCGCGTGTCCCGGGCTGCGTCCGTAGTCTTCTCAGGTCGCTTGCGTGGGGTGGTTCGCGCCATCGTGTTCCTCCGTCAGGTTATCGCTGACAATCTGTTCAATATCTTCTTCATCAAGCAATTGCGTGGAATCGGGCAGGTCCTGTAATGAATTCAGGCCGAAATCAATGAGGAACTGGCGTGTCGTGCCCAGCAGATGTGGTCTGCCCGGCACTTCCTTGCGGCCAAGTACCTTGATCCAGCCGCGTTCCTGCAATGTGGCGATGACGGAGCTGGAGGTTTTTACACCGCGCAGTGCCTCGATTTCGCCGCGCGTTGTCGGCTGGCGATAGGCGATGATAGCCAGTGTTTCAAGTAAGGATCGAGACAGACGGGGTGGTCGTGTTTGCCACAGCTTCTGTACGATGTCTGCAAAATCCGCTGCCGAGCGGAATTGCCAGCCGCCGCCAATCTGACACAGGCGGATGCCGCGTTCGGCATAATGTTCTTGCAGCAATTCCAGTGCCTCACGCAGCATCTGACTCCCGGCGCCGGTCAGGTCGCGCAGGCGCTGCAGGCTGAGCGGTTCGTCGGTGGCCAGAATCAGCGCTTCCAGTTGCGCTTCAAGCTGTTGTTGTTCAGACATCGGCAGTCTCCTTGCGCATCAGCGTGATGGAACCATAGAGTTCGCTTTGAATCACCGTGACCAGTTGCTGGCGCCATAATTCCAGCAGTGCCAGAATCGTTGTAACCAGCGGTTCCCGGCCCGGCTGATCATGCAATAATTCATCCAGTTGCAGGCGTCCCTGCGCCAGCCGTTCGAGCACGATGCCCATTTGTTCGCGCACGCTGATCGTTTCGGTGAAGATATGCTGGCGAACCTCGCCGCCGACGCGTTTGAGTACCTGGCGGAAGGCCGTCAGCAGGGCATCCAGATCGGCCTCGGGTAAAGGGCGCTCGACGTTTTCGGCCTCCGGGAAAAGCGAACGCAGAAATATATCTCGGCCGACACGCGGCAATTCGTTCAGTTCCTCGGCCAGCATGCGGTATTGTTCATAGGCGATAAGTTGCGCTACCAGTTCCTGCCTGGGGTCGATGGCATTGCCTTCCTCATCGACCTCGGGGCGTGGTAGCAGCATGCGCGACTTTAACTGCATCAGCGTACTGGCCATGACCAGATAATCGCCGGCCAGCTCCAGATCGAGTTGCTGCTGGTTTTCAATGATATCGAGATATTGCTGTGTGATTGTGGCGATCGGGATATCGAAAATATCCAGTTGCTGGCTGCGGATCAGGTGCAGCAGTACATCCAGTGGGCCTTCGAAACTGTGCAGCTGGATGCTGGGCAGTTTCGAGGTGCCGGATGCGGCTGGCTGCGGGGTGTCTATCAACTCAGACCCGGTAACTCATCTTCAGCGAACGGCGCACCTTGTCCATTGTGCGGCTGGCCTGATGGCGTGCCCGTTCATTGCCCTGGCGAACAATATCGTGCAGATCGTCGGGGCGGGCAGCAATCTCCGCGCGGCGTGTGCGAATCGGCTGTAATTCCTCTTCCAGATGTGTGAGCAGGCAGCCCTTGCATTCCAGACAGCCGATACCGGCCGTCGTGCAGCCTTCGCGTACCCACTTGCGTTCTTCCTCACTGGAATAGACCTTGTGGAAATCCCAGACCGGGCACCTTTCTGGCGTGCCCGGATCGGTGCGTTTGACGCGTGCGGGGTCCGTGGGCATCGTCTTGATTTTCTTTTCCGTCACCTTCCATTCCTCGGCCAGATCGATCGTATTGCCGTAGGATTTGCTCATCTTGCGCCCGTCCAGGCCGGGCAGCTTGGCCGCTGGCATCAGCAATGCCCGCGGTTCCGGAAACAGTGACGGGATACCCTGGCGGTACAGATGATTGAAACGGCGTGCTACCTCTCGCGTCAGTTCCACATGTGGCACCTGATCCTCGCCAACCGGAACGGCATCGGCCTGATAAATCAGGATATCCGCAGCCTGCAACAGTGGATAGCCGAGAAAACCGTAGGTGCCGAGATCCTTTTCACGTAATTGCTCGATCTGATCCTTATAGGTCGGTACGCGCTCCAGCCAGGACAATGGCGTCATGAACGAGAACAGCAGATGCAGTTCAGCATGTTCCGGTACTTCCGACTGGATGAAGATGACAGCTTTTTCCGGATCGATACCGACGGCGAGCCAGTCGATGAGCATGTCCCAGATCGTTGTGCGTACGATTTCAGGATTTGCATAATCGGTGGTCAGCGCATGCCAGTCGGCAGCAAAGAAATAACAGTGATGCTCGGCCTGCAATTGCAGCCAGTTTTGCAATACGCCCTTGAAGTGGCCCAGATGCAGTTTGCCCGTCGGGCGCATGCCCGAAAGAATGCGTAGCGGTTTTTCAGTGGCAGTTTGTTCGGCTTGTGTCAACACAATGCTCCCTTGCTTGGTATGCTTGGCGAACGATAGCAAAGCGGAAGGGCGAATGCGATGTGCGGTATAATGCACTAATCCGCCATTGACGCGCAGCAAGCACTTACTAAAATGCGGCCTCCGGCGAGCACGCCGGTGCATTGGCGCTTTAGCTCAGTCGGTTAGAGCAGCGGAATCATAATCCGCGTGTCCGGGGTTCGAGTCCCTGAAGCGCCACCATATATACGTTTCATAACGTTCCAAGAAAGCCCACAAGCCTTGTGTTTGTGGGTTTTTTTGTTTCTCAGGCAGTTCATATTAAGTCATATCGAGTCACATCATTGCATAAATCAATCGGTATCAGTAACGGTATCTTAGCGAAGTACCGTAGTCCTCTTCATGGAGATACCGTATCTCGAGGGTATGTAGATGATTATAAATGAATATATATTGAGGATGAATAGTCGGTTTAACTTATGTAAGCAGGATAGGGGGTATCCTGCTAAAAAACGTACATGGTTAGCTAATAACAATGTAATTCGCTCCAAAAATGCCGCTATGGAAAAGATTGGAGTAAATCGATGAAACTAACACAATATAAAATTCAAAATGCCAAGCCTCATAAAAATGGTAGACAAAAAAAGTTATTTGATGGAAACGGACTATATTTATTAGTCAAACCTTCGGGGAAGTATTGGAGATATGATTATCAGTTAGGTGGTAAACGAAAAACCTTAGCTCTTGGCAAGTATCCGGATATCCCTTTGGCTGGAAGCAAGAATCAGGATGATGTTTATATTAAAGGAGCGAGGGACCTCGTTATCGAAGCCAAGGGTCTTGTGAAGCAAGGTATCGACCCCAGCAATAAGAAATACTTCGGCTACATTAGTGCGAGTTTCTGCCGATAAATAGTCAGGCTCGCCA
>CAZTGM010000006.1:0-44463 GCA_964613235.1 uncultured Zetaproteobacteria bacterium
TATAGGCACAATCTCGCCATGGTGAGCAGGCCAGGTTACAGCAGGCAGAATCCGGAACTGATAACAGCGCAGCCAGAGTTTATGAATGGGATCACATTTGGGCGCGGGGTCAATGTCGGTTCGATAACCAGGGCAATTGATCCTTTCCTTTCCCAATTAATGGCGAGAAACCAGTCCCAGACTGGATATTGGGACACAGCAACGCATTACCTTAAAAGCGTGGAATCCGTTTTTGGTACGCTTGATACGGCAGGGCTAAATTCGGCCATCGATAATTTCTTTGCATCATGGCAGCAGCTGGCTAATAATCCTTCAGGGATGGCAGAACGTCTATCTGTCAGTTCAAACGCCCAGATGCTGGGGGACCAGATGTCCTCGATGGTCGTGCAATTGCAACAGGCGCAGTCACAGGTTGATCGGGATATCACGCAGGCGATTGCTGATGCTAACAAAATCATGGACCAGATTGCGGCTCTGAACGGAAGAATATCTGCTGATTCTACAGTCGGTGCTGCTTCCAATGATTTACTGGATCAGCGTGATCAGCTTGTGCAGCAGCTAAACCGGATTATACCAGTGCAGCGGGTAAACAGCACGGGGGGGCAGTTTGTCCTTCAGAGTTATGATGGTGCATTGCTGGTACAGGGAGTATCCGTTAATCATCTGGTTGGACAGGGAGTAGCCGGTAATACATTGCAGAGTGTGGCTATTGAGGGTGGAAATGTTCTGTCTTTCAGTGGTGGTGAAGGCACTATGGCATCGTTGTTGGATATAAGGGATGTGAAATTCCAAGGGTATATCGACCAGCTAAACCAGATGGCTGCCAATTTGATTTTCTCGGTCAATTCAGTCCATGCTTCAGGAAGCGGTATTGCCCAGATCCATGCGGTGACCTCCAGTGCTAGTGTGGTAACGTCTGGGATGCTTTTGTCGGATCCCAATCAGACGATTCCTTTTGCCAACCAGATTGTGAATGGATCCTTCAATATTCACGTTGTTGATCCGGCAGGCACGGTAGTGAACCCTGGCGGGAGTATTGTAACGATTGATCCTGCCGTGATGTCATTAAACGATGTTGCCTTGGCCATTAATGCCATTCCCGGCCTGACTTCCCAGGTTGATGCAACAGGTCATCTGGTCATTGATGCAGGTGCAAATACCATTGCCTTTAGTGGTGATACAAGCAACTTTCTGGCGGCGGTTGGTATCAATACATTTTTTTCGGGACAATCTGCGACGGATATTGCTGTTAACGCGCAGATAATGCGCGATGCCAATAGTATCGCTACAGGAGCCATCGATGTTGCAACCTCTACTGTGAATCAGGGTGATAATTCAGTGGCATCTGCGATTTTTCATTTGCAGACATCACCAACGGCCTTAAATGGAACCAATGCAATGACACTGCTGGAGCGAAGCGAGCAGTTATTGGTTGGCTACGGCAATGACGCTTCTGTGGCCATGCAACAGCAGCGTTTTATGGCCTACCAGGGAGATTCGCTTGCTTCCAGACGTGAGGCTTTTTCTGGTGTGAATGTCGATGAGGAGATGATAAAAATGATTGAATATCAGCGTGCATATGAGGCATCGGCTAAGGTGATTCAAACCACCAACCAGATGCTTGATACCCTGATGAGTCTGTTAGGTTAAATAGTGATGCAGGTAAACAGTGCTCAATCCATTAACAGTCTCCTTGCCGGAATTCACAGGCAATTGCAGAATCAATTGCTGGGCAATGAACAGGTGGCTTCCGGTAAACGTTTTCTGCGGCCATCGGATGCTCCTGCGGACTTTCAGAAGTCTATTGATATCAGACGGTCCCTGTCATCTATCAAGGTTGGGCAGCAAGCGATTGAAATGGGAAAATCCCGTTTGCAGGCTAGTATGGGTGCTGTTGAGCAGATACAGAATATCTTGAATAGAGGACAGGTCATTGCCATGCAAATGGCAAATGCGACAGCATCTTCTGGAGAACGTGCTTCCGCAGCGCTTGAAGTGGCGAACCTTCATCAATCGTTGTTGAAGCTGGCGAACTCATCTTGGCAGGGCGAACGATTGTTCGCCGGCACGGCGACAAAAACACCGCCTTTTTTTCTCGATGTGAATGGACGTGCAGTTTATCAGGGAGCAGTTCAGGACAGAACTATCGATATCAGTACGACAATCACTCTGGTGAGCAATATCCGAGGAGATGAAGCAGCATTTACATCGGCTTTTGGAGCTTTGGAAAATCTGCAGCTTGCCTTGCAGAATAATAATGTTGCGGGTATACAAAGTGCTGTTGACGAGACAACTCGTGCGTCGTCGGCAATGGCCGATTTGAATGCCAAACTTGGTGCATTGCACAATGTGTTTGACGCTCACCTGAGTGTTTTCCGGAATTCCGATGTGTTATTACAGCAGCGTTTAAGTACACATGAACAGGTTAGTCTTCCGGATGTGATTACACAATTGGAACAGTCTTCGATTACCCTCCAAGCATTGTATTCGCAGGTGTCCAGGTTTCAAAAGTTGAGCCTGGTGAATTATTTGTAATGCTGATTATCCGTTCACTTGCCGGTGAGAAGATCATCATCGGTGATAATATTTGTTTGACGATTTGTGAGGTAGGTAAAGACAAGGCTGTCAGGATTGGTGTTGAAGCGCCAAGAAGTGTAAGAGTACTGCGTAAGGAGCTGCTTGATTTGCTGAAAGAAGAAAATACATCAGCAATATGGCATGGAAATGCGCTGGATTTGATGGAGATGCTAAATGGAAAAAGCTAATGTTGTTTCTGCCAGTCGGGAAGAGTTCGTCAGTGAGAATATTTTCCTTTTTCCTGGGGGAATCATCGGCTTCCCTGATGCAAAACATTTTGCATTGATTTATCAGGGTCGCGGAGATGTTGCCTGTTTGCAGTGTGTTGACAGCTATGAGCCGGCATTATTGGTGACGCCTTGGGACTGTGATAGACTCGGTCCTCTGCCCGCACGGGAGAGGCTTCCCGAAACGATGAGCAAAAAGGACTCGAAGGATATGTTATGGCTTGTGGTGCTGAATCCAAATGCAGATGCGAGATGGGTTACGGCCAATATTCGTGCTCCGATTGTCATCGATGAACAGACAGGGAATGGATTACAGTTTATTTTGCCTGATGAGAGTTTGCCGGTTAGGATGAAATGGATTGAATTATCACCAGAGTGAATGAAAAGGGGAATACAGAGGGATGGGGAATAATCAGCAAGGCGGATTTACGCTGATAGAGATATTGATAGTGATAGTCGTTATTGGAATTCTGGTCGCAATAGCCATTCCCCAGTATCGAAGTTTCAAGGATAAATCCTATAATGTGGCATGCAAAGCAGATCTAGCAAATATACGTCAGGCAGCTGAAGCTTTTTATTTGAATAACGATCACTATCCGGATTCGATTGCCCCTACCATTGGTGCGATTGTTTTGCAGACGACAGGCGCTGAACCTGTACACATACATTTGACGAATAAAGTTTATTTTGGCATGAAAAGCAGTGCGGCAAGTTATGCGATGGCGACAAAACATTTGTTGGGTACCCAAGTGGTCTCACTGACCAGTGCGGAAACCACACCTAAGGAAACAGGGAGTAAAAGAGGAGCGCCTCTTGCGGCAAGTGATATTCCCGGTGCACCATAAGCCATAAGCTTTGTGCTGTCGCTGGGCAACGAGCACGATGCGCCTACAGGAAGGCAATTACTGCTGGCTCTTGGAAATGTCGACAAACCAACGCACTTGATCATGGAGCGGGCTTATGAGGGTGACGAAACCCGGCAATTGGATCTCGGGCTTGAGTATATCCCGATTATATCTTCCAAAAGCAACCGAATCAATCTATGGGAATATGACCGACCCAACATATGACCATGCTGGAGAATTCCCCGGAAAGAGTGAAGTCCTATTTTCAGGACCCGAGAGTGATGAAATATGCCGCTTAGAGACTATTCACCAGCGGATCAATAGTGTGAACAGGGCCTAATACGATAAATACTGGTGCCTGCGATGAGGTCGTGCAGGGTCTGTTTGTGCCGGTTGGTCAGCATGATGGCGACACTGATAGCGGGCAGAATGGCCGACAGATAGAACAGGAAATGACCGGTGTCGCGGAAGGCCATGTAGATCAGGGTCATGGCCAAGGCGCCCCAAGTTAGCATCATGGCGGCAAAGCGAACCGTGGCTGCCAGCAGTGAGGGCACATTGCCACTGTCGCACATGGCGATGCGCAGTTTCCACGGGCGCATGCCGGTTGTCGTGCCGGCCTTGGTCCAGAAGCCGACAAAATAGGCATAAGCTATGGAAACAATGAGCATGCCTTTGATCCATTGCGGGATTGGGCCGAGGCTTTGTTCGGCAATAGTCAGTGGAATAAATGCCAGGAAGCACAGTGCGAAAACGATGCAGGCATCATAGCCACCGGCCAGCATGCGGATGCCCAGCCCGGCTGCCAGACCTATTGGACGCGATTTTTCAGCCATGAAATCCCCCAACTTGCAATAAACAGTACACAAAGCGCCAGCACAATAGCAGGTCCGGCTGGCCAGTCCATGGCGTAGGATGTCAGCAGGCCGATGCCAGTTCCCAGTAGGGAAAACAGCAGGGAAAGCAACCATAGGCCCAATAACGAACGTCCCCATAACCAGGCGCAGGATGCCGGCAGAATCATCAGCCCGGCCGTGAGGATGATGCCGGCCAGCTTGACGCAGAGCATGGCTGTCAGGCCGATGATACCGTAGAGCAACAGGCGCAGTCCATGCACCGGCAGGCCGTTGGCAGCAGCGGTTACGGCATCGAATGCGATACTCCACCAGCTTCTGGCTGCCAGCAGGCAGGTAATGAGAATGATGGCAGCCAGCAGCCATAGCCACAGCTGTTCGGCGGAGGAAATGGTCAGGATATTGCCGAACAACAGGCCGAACAGATTTACTTGTGAGGTGGATGTTGAAATCAGGGTGATGCCCAGCGCCATGCTGCCGGCGAACAGGATGCCGGTACCGGCATCTTCACTAATGCCTTTTTTTTGCGGCATCAGGGCCAGCAACAGAGCAATCAGAACGGCAAAGCCGGTAGCGCTGGGCAACAGCGGCAGGCCAAATAGCGAGGCCAGACCTAGCCCGGCCAGTGAAGAATGGGAAACGCCAACGGTCAGAAAGGACAGGCGGTGCGCCAGCACCATGATCGACATCGTTGCTGTAACCACGGCGATGAGCAGGGCAGGCAACAGACTGTCCATCATGACCGGGCTGTGGAAAAAATGGGTTAGCAGATCAGTCATGGATATGTCCTGTCGTCGGTGCACAGCCGATACAGGCTGCATCATGCGCCATCAGCTGAATATGTTCGCCGTACATGCTTTGCCAGATGTGATCGGGGATACTCTCCCCCTTGCGTGCATGGTAATGGATGTGCCGGTTCAGGCAGGCGACCGAATCCACATGACTGCTGATGGCGGCGATATCATGATCGACCATGATGATGGCCGTGCCCTGTTCATTGCACAGGCGGCGGAGCAGGGCATACAGTTTTTCCTGTCGTTTGCTGTCCAGTGCAGCGGATGGTTCATCCAGCAGCAACAGTTTGGGCTGGTGCACCAGTGCGCGGGCCAGACGCACGCGTTGTTGCTGGCCGCCGGACAGATTGCGGTAATCGGCATCGAAAGCATGTTCCATATCCGTATGGCGCAGTGCCTGTAAAATGCGCTTGCGATGTTTGTTGACTGATGCCAGCGGGCTGGCATAACCCGGCAGCCCCATCAGTACAACATCACACACGCGCATGGGCAGACGTGGCTGTTGGTCATGCAACTGGTGCAGAAAGCCGATGTCTTTCAACAGGCTCCTGCGATTGAAACGTTTCAGACACTGACCGAACAGGTCGATATGTCCGTGGTCCGGCTGTTGCAGGCCGGCAATCAGATTGATCAGCGTGCTTTTGCCTGCGCCATTGGGGCCGACAATGCCGAGAAAATGGCCCGCTTCCAGCGTCAGGTTGATGTGCTCGAGAATCGGCTGCCTGCCATTGCCGAAGCTGACATCATGAATGGCGAGTAATGGCTGACTCATGGTTTAACCTGGCGCCACAGGGATATGTTGCGCAGCATCAGTTCATCCCAGCTTTCCTGGCATGAGCCCATCGGATCCAGGGTGATTAATGGTGATGCCTGACGGTTTGCCAGCCAGTGCAGGGCGCGGTTATCGTGTCGTGCATCGGCCAGCAGCAGGGCACCGGGATGCTGTTGCAGTACGTTCAGTGCGTGTTCCAGAGTATGTGGGCCGCTTTCCGTGCCATGCCGGCCCGATTCCAGGATGGCCAGCACCGGTACATGGTGTTGTTCAAGTAAGGGTTTCCACGCGGGATGTTGCATGATGACGCCGCTTTTTCGCCATGGGCGGAAGGTCTCTTCCCATTGCTGTTCAATAGCAGTGGTGCGGGCAATGGCGGCGGTAAGCCGTTGATTGATAGCTTGCTTGTGATCAGGATGTTGAGCAATCAGAGCTGCTGCCAGTACGGACAGGACCCGGCTAACCTGTGCGGGTATCAGCCAGGCATGGCGCTGTTCACGCCACAGCGACAGCATATGAGGTTGTCTGCTGAGAAATGACCATTCGCCGTCGTCGGGCAGCGAACGAATGGTGAGCGAACTGCTGCGCAGTTGATCAACCAGTCGTGGCGTCAGCTCGAAGTGGTGCGGATCGGCATGCGCAGGCAGCAGGCATGTTGGCTGAAGTTCCGGTTCGAGCATGCGAATCAGCCCTGCCAGCGGAGGAATGGTGACAACGATATCGTCAGTGGTGGCAGATGCAGGAGTGATGATGCCTGATGCGGACAGCAATGCAGCAACGAGAAGGCGCCACAGGCGCATGACAGTGCTGCGTTTGGTCATGAAAGACAGGGTGGAATGTGCCGGCATATTATGCATGGGCGACATGCTAGCCCGGATGTTTCACGAAGACCATGCGGATCGGGTGCTTGGCGGTGTGACGGTTCAGTGTCGGCAGAAGGGATGGCTATGAGTTCGGAGCAGGCACTGGTGCAACTGTCTGATCTGTTGCCGGAACAGCTGTGTCGGCATGATGGGCCGGTAGCAGTGGGCTGGTCCGGGGGTGCGGATTCGACGGCTCTGCTGCTGGCGCTCAGGCAGCGCGGTATGAATGTGGTTGCCTGGCATATTGATCATGGCTGGCGCCGGGAGAGTGCGGCCGAAGCCCGCCAGTTGGAGGCTCTGGCGCAGATGTGGGAAATTCCGTTTTATCGCACCAAAGTACAGGCGTCGGATGGCAATCGGGAACATGTGGCTAGACAGGCACGCTATGCCTGCTTCTCGCGCTGGGCAGCAGAACAGCATATTCATCATCTTTATCTGGCACATCATGCCGCTGATCAGGCGGAAACGGTGTGTATGCGTTTGCTGCAGGGCGCAGGTATTGCCGGTTGTCGTGGTATGGCGGCTGAAAGACAGCATGACGGGTTGCTGATTCACCGGCCATGGCTGGCAGTTGACCCGGCACGATTGCGGCAATCGTTACGCCAGGCTCGTATCCGCTGGCTGGAGGATCCGTCGAATCTGGATTGCAGCCTGTGGCGCAATGCGATCCGCAGGCGTCTGTTTCCCGCCATGCAGGCGGCAGGCTGTGATCCGCAAAATTTGTTCTTGCGCTGGCAGCAGCAAGCTGTTCGTATCGCCAGACAGCTGGAGCAGGCTGCAATGGATGTGAGGCCGGATTACATTAATGGCGAGGTGCGCGTGGTCTGGCGGGCATGGATGGCATTATCTGCCCCTGTGCGGGCGCATGTATTGCAGCGGATGATGGCCATGCTGTTTGATGAAGGCGTGCGCGCTGGGCGAAGGCATATCATGTTGGTTGAAACATGGACGCTGCAGGGAGGGTTCGGTGGTGTGGATTTGTCGCGTTGCAGGCTGGAAAGGAAAAAGAGTTACTTGCATCTGAGGCGAACGCGGGCAATGCTTCGCTGAATTGCAATTTCATCAAGTCTTAATCTTTGCGGATTTATTTTCGCGCTTGCTGAAACTGCTTCAAGCTTTAAACGAGGTTTTTCATGGGTCGAAATTTACTGTTGTGGCTGGTCATTGGTCTGACCATGATGAGTGTATTCAATATGTTTTCCGCGCCGATACCGGATGGCGAAAAGATGTCCTATTCCGCTTTCATGGAAAAGGTGGACAAGGGCATGGTGGAAACGGCTACGATTAAGGAAAATCGTGTTGTCGGCCAGTATCGGGATATGCAGGATGAACTGAAGACCTATGAGGTTTTGGTGCCTGATGATCCGACCCTGACGCGTCATCTGCTGGATCAGCATGTGGTGGTGAATGTGAAGGAAAAGGATGAAGTGCCGTTTTTCCTGTCGGTTCTGATTTCCTGGTTCCCGATGCTGCTGCTGATTGCCGTATGGGTATTCTTTATGCGCCAGATGCAGGGTGGCGGCAAGGGCGGTGCGTTGTCGTTTGGTAAAAGTCGTGCCAAACTGCTGAATGAAGATACCAAGCGGGTAACCTTTGACGATGTGGCCGGTTGTGATGAAGCCAAACAGGAAGTCACTGAGGTCATTGAGTTTTTACGCGATCCTTCCAGGTTTACGCGGCTTGGTGGCAGAATTCCCAAGGGTATGCTGCTGGTGGGCCCGCCGGGTACAGGCAAAACATTGCTGGCACGGGCCATTGCTGGTGAGGCGGAAGTACCATTTTTTTCCATCTCCGGTTCCGATTTTGTGGAAATGTTTGTTGGCGTGGGGGCATCGCGCGTGCGTGATATGTTTGAACAGGCCAAAAAGAGTGCTCCATGTATCATATTCGTTGATGAAATCGATGCTATGGGTCGTCATCGTGGTGCTGGTATTGGTGGCGGCAACGACGAGCGTGAGCAGACGTTGAACCAGATGTTGGTGGAAATGGATGGTTTTGAAGCCAATGATGGCGTGATTATCGTGGCAGCGACGAACCGTCCGGATGTGCTAGATCCGGCGCTATTGCGGCCGGGTCGTTTTGATCGTCAGGTGGTGGTGCCGCGTCCGGATCTGCTGGGTCGTGAGCAGATTCTGAAGGTACATATGCGCAAGGTGCCGCTGGCGTCGGATGTGAATGTGAAGACTCTGGCGCGCGGTACGCCGGGCTTTTCCGGTGCCGATCTGGCTAATCTGGTCAATGAAGCGGCACTGAATGCAGCGCGTTATGATCGCGACAAGGTGACCAATGCCGATTTTGAAACGGCCAAGGACAAGGTTATGATGGGTGCGGAGCGCCGTTCGATGCTGCTTTCCGACGAACAGAAGGAAACCACGGCCTACCATGAAGCCGGGCATACGCTGGTGGCCAAGCATCTGAAGCATGCCGATCCGGTCCACAAGGTGAGCATTATTCCGCGTGGTCAGGCGCTGGGTGTGACGATGCAGTTGCCGGAAGAGGACCGCTTCAATCATGACCGCGAATATCTGCGCGACCAGATTGCCATCATGATGGGGGGCAGGCTCGGTGAGGAACTGGTGCTGGGCCAGATGACGACTGGCGCATCCAACGACTTTGAGCGGGCCACGCAACTGGCACGTAATATGGTAACGCAGTGGGGTATGAGCGACAAGCTGGGACCGATGGTCTATGGCGAGCGCGAGCATGAACCTTTTCTGGGACGTGAAATCACGCGTCAGACTAATATCTCGGAAGAAACAGCACGCAAGATCGATATCGAGGTACGTGATCTGATCGAAAACAATTATGCCCGGGCGAAAAAGATTCTGCTCGATCATATGGATCAGCTGCACTTCATTGCCAAGGCACTGATCAAGTATGAAACGCTGGAAGGCAAGGAAATCGATATCATCATGGAAGGCAAGGACCTGCAACGCGAGGAGCAGGAAAAAGCCAACATAAGACCCGCGGAAGAGCCCCGGGACGCACCTTTCGATGTTGCAGGCAATGACACCGGCGATGCTTCCTCCGGCCAAGAGGCGGAACAGTCACATTGATATGATACGTCACTGCTGGCATCGCAGCGATGGTCAGCCCGCATGGATCATGGGCGTGCTTAATTGCACGCCCGATTCATTTTCGGATGGCGGCGCTTTTTTCGATGCCGATTGCGCCATTGCGCATGGTCTGGCCATGTGGCGGCAGGGGGCTGCGCTAATTGATGTTGGCGGAGAATCCACGCGACCGGGAGCGGCAATGGTGCTGGAAGCGGAGGAGTTGTGTCGCGTCGTGCCCGTGATCCAGGCACTGGTGGCTCAGGGCTGCCGGGTATCCGTGGATACGATGAAGGCCGAAGTGATGAGGCAGGCCATTGCCGCAGGCGCCAGCATGATCAACGATGTCTCAGCCTTGCGCTTTGATGCCGCCAGCCTTGAGGTGGTGGCCGATAGCGGCGTCGATGTATGCCTGATGCATATGCAGGGCATGCCCGATACGATGCAGCAGGCACCACATTATGATGATGTGATCGATGAGGTGTCGGCCTTTTTCGAGCAACGATTGCAGGCTTGTGCACAGGCCGGCGTGGAGATGTCCTCGGTGTTGCTCGATCCGGGCATCGGCTTTGGTAAGCGACTGGAAGACAATCTGGCCCTGATTGCGAATCTGTCCTGTTTTAAGGAGCGTTTTGGCCTGCCGATACTGCTTGGCGTTTCGCGGAAATCATTTATTCAGGCGGTAACCGGCAGCAAGGTTGAAGAGCGGGAGCTGGAAACGGCTGTAGCGGGCAGCATTGGCATATTTACCGGCGCTGATGGTGTGCGCGTGCACGATGTGGCATTGCAGAGGCGCGCTGTACTCATGGCCTCGGCCATTGCCAGCCATCACTTGCAACCTGACTGTGAGCAATTATCTTAAGCTGTTATGGATAGCTGGTCATTCGGAGTGCGTGATGCCCTGGACATTCTGGTCGTTGCGGTTATTGTCTATTTTGCGCTGCGCATGATTCGCGGTACCCGTGCGGTACAGATGCTGATCGGTTTGGCTATTGTTGTGGTGGCCTATTTTCTGGCCCGTCATTTTGGCCTGTTTACCGTGGAGTGGATCTTTGGCCAGTTTTTTTCCGCATTTATCATTATTCTGGTGGTGTTGTTTCAGCATGAGATACGGCGTGCGTTGGTGCGGGTAGCCTTTAACCCGTTGGTGGCCAGTGAAACATCGGCCAAGGCGCTGGCCTATATGCTGATGGAATCCGCGGTGTCACTGGTCGAACGTGGCTGGGGTGGTTTGATCGTGGTTGAACGCGAAACCGGCCTGCGGCATCTCTACGATACCGGTGTGGAAATGGATGCACCGCTCAGTCCTGATATCGTGCAGGCCTTTTTCTGTCCGGATGCACCGATGCATGATGGCGCCATCATTGTGCGGCAAAATGAACAGGGGGGGCGCATCCGGGCGGCACGCGTGATTCTGCCACTGGCACAGGCCAAGGATCTGGCTGGCTCGTTTGGTACCCGGCATCGTGCAGCCGTGGGCCTGACGGAGGAAACGGATGCACTGGTCATTGTCGTTTCCGAGGAGCGACGGGATATCCATCTGGTGCAGGAGGGGCGTATCGGCGAGGTTTTGGATGGCGCGCAATTGTATGATCGGCTGATGCGTTGTTTTCAGCCGGATATTGACCATCATTCTGTTATTGTGATGATGAAGCGGAGTGATGCGAAGAAATGAAAAAGGCGTTTTCATTTCTTGATCGTTTCAAACTGCATTTGCTGTCATTACTGGTGGCCATCGGTCTGTGGATGCTGGTTCATGGACAGGGGCAGGGTTCGCTGACCATGGAGGTGCCGCTGCAGGTGCGTGGTTTGCCGGAAGGCATGATGATCGTGAATGATTTGCCCGATGGCGTGCGTATCACGGTGACAGGTTTGCAAAGCCGGTTGAAAGAGTTTCAGGCGAGGGCGTTTTTTATTCCGGTGGACGCCTCGGATATTACATCGCCGGGCGTTGTGCATCGTGCATTACAGATTTCCGAGATTCAGTTGCCGGTCGGGCTGAGGATCGAAAAGGCAAAGCCGGATACGCTGGAGTTGCAGGTGGATCGAAAAATCCATCGTCTGATTCCCGTGCATGCCATTTTTGAGTTGCCGGCAGGGTGGAAAGTCAAAAGTGTTATGGTTGAGCCGGACAAGGTGGAGTTGTCCGGGCCGGAAGTCTGGCTGGGTTCGTTGCCGGAGGTGCAGACCAATCCGATTCGTCTGAAACGAAAGATTGGACATTTCGAGGTGCAGGCAGGGATTGCCAGCCCTTCGGGTAAGGGTATTCGCATGGCCAGTTCAAACGCCCGTTTTATCGTGCGCGGTGTGCTCATACGCGATGCAATTGCCAACAGTGCTAAACATGGGGAGGAATAATGCGTAAGTATTTCGGCACGGACGGCGTGCGTGGTACGGTTAATCAGGAGCCGATGACGGCGGAGTTTGCGCTGGCGCTGGGGCGTGCGGCCGGCCATGTGCTGACAGGCCATGTGCAGCACACGCCAAGCATTCTGATCGGCAAGGATACGCGTTTGTCCGGTTATATGATTGAGTCGGCATTGTGTGCAGGTCTGACGGCGCAGGGCATGAATGTCCTGCTGGTCGGGCCAGTGCCGACACCGGCAGTGGCTTATCTGACACGCAGCCTGCGCGCCGATGCCGGTGTGGTATTATCCGCATCGCACAATCCGGCTGGCGATAACGGCATCAAGTTTTTCGCTGCCGATGGTTTCAAGTTGCCGGATGAAGTGGAACTGGAGATTGAGCAGAAGCTGGATAATCCGCCACCACTACCGCCGGCTTTGAAGATTGGGCGCGCCAAGCGTATTGATGATGCCAAGGGGCGCTATATCGAGTTTCTCAAGGCATCGCTGCCGCGCGGTTTGCGCTTTGATGGCATGAAGGTGGTTGTCGATAGTGCCAATGGTGCGGCCTATGGTGTGGCTCAAGGCCTGTTTGTGGAGCTCGGTTGCCAGGTAACCTCGATTTTCGATCAGCCTGATGGCCTGAATATCAATAAGGACTGCGGTTCCACCTCACCTGAGGTGATGAGTCGCACGGTTGTGGAAACAGGTGCGGATATCGGTTTTGCGCTCGATGGCGATGCGGATCGTCTGATTGTATGCGATGCGGCAGGGCGTATTGTTGATGGTGATCGCATTATTGCTATTCTGGCTGAGCATGCGCTGCACGAAGGCAGACTGCAGGGCGGTGCTGTGGTGACGACGACGATGAGCAATATGGGGCTGGAACGTTATCTGCAGGCACGTGGCGTCGGTATGCTTCGCGCAAGCGTGGGTGACCGTTATGTACTGGAAATGATGCGCAAACATGGTTGCAATATCGGTGGCGAACAATCCGGGCACATGATCCTGCTTGATTATAATACCACCGGCGATGGCCTGATGACGGCCCTGCAACTGCTTTGTGCCATGTCTGATACCGGCAAGCCGCTGGGTGAACTGGCAGCCGATATGGAGCTGTTCCCGCAGCGCTTGTGGAACATCACGCTGCCGCAGCGGCGGGATGTATTGGCCGATGCCGCTGTACGGCAGCTGATTGAGCAGGCCGAAACGGCATTGCAGGGGCATGGTCGGCTGAATGTTCGAATGTCCGGTACTGAACCGAAACTGCGCATCATGGTGGAAGCCGAAACCGATGCGCTGATGCAGGATACCGGCGCGGCTTTGTATGAGGGGATTCGCTCCATTGTCAGGCGTGATGACTTCACTTGACCGCATGCGGGGGCGGCAATACGATTCGCCACCCTCGCTTAAGGGATGTTCTTTATTGGCTCGTAGCTCAGGGGTAGAGCACCACCTTGACATGGTGGGGGTCGGCGGTTCGAAACCGCCCGAGCCAACCATTTTGATACAGGAGTGCGGCAACACGTGATTACAGTTCGATTACCCGACGGGTCCAGCCGCACACTGCCGCCTGCTTCAACCGCCATGGACCTTGCCGCATCAATTGGTCCCGGTCTGGCGCGTGCAGCACTGGCTGCCAGCGTGAATGGTCGCCTGGTTGATCTTTCCCATGTGTTGCATGATGGTGATGAAGTTGCCCTCATTACTGACAAATCGGAAGAAGGCTTGGAGATTATCCGCCATTCTACGGCGCATCTTCTGGCCATGGCCGTGCAGGAGTTGTTCCCCAAATCGCAGGTGACGATCGGTCCGGTTATTGAGGACGGATTCTATTATGATTTTGCGTTCGAACGTCCGTTTACGCCGGAAGATCTGCAGAAGATCGAAGCGAAAATGAAGGAAATTGCCCGTCGTAAACTGGATGTTCATCGCGAAGAATGGGATCGCGATGAAGCGATCAACCATTTCGAGCGCTTGGGTGAGAGTTACAAGGCCAGACTGATTGCACGTATTCCCGAGGGAGAAACGGTAAGCCTGTACCGACAGGGCGAATGGTCGGATCTGTGCCGTGGCCCACATGTGCCGAATACCTCGAAACTGAAACATTTCAAATTGATGAAGGTGGCCGGTGCCTACTGGGAAGGGAATGCGGAGAACGAGCAGTTACAGCGCATTTATGGCACGGCATGGGCCAGCAAGGAAGACCTGAAGACTTATCTGCATCGTCTGGAAGAGGCTGAGAAGCGCGATCATCGCAAACTGGCCAAAACACTCGATCTGTTTCATCTGCAGGAGGAGGCGCCGGGCATGGTGTTCTGGCATCCCAAAGGCTGGAGTGTTTGGCAAAGCGTGGAGCAGGAAATTCGCCAGGTCATGCGTGAGCACGGTTATCAGGAAATCAAAACACCGCAGGTGGTAGATCGCAAATTGTGGGAGCGTTCCGGGCACTGGGACAAGTTTCGTCAGGAAATGTTCACGACCAATACGGAAAACCGTGATTATGCTATCAAGCCAATGAATTGTCCGTGTCATATTCAGGTGTTCAACCAGACGCTGCATTCCTATCGTGATCTGCCATTGCGTCTGGCGGAGTTCGGTTCCTGTCACCGCAACGAGCCTTCGGGCACATTGCATGGCCTCATGCGTTTGCGTAATTTTGTGCAGGATGATGCGCATATTTTTTGTACCGAAGAGCAGATACAGGATGAGGTTTGCAATTTCATCGATCTGACTTATGAGGTATATCGTCGCTTCGGCTTCGATGATGTGATCATCTTCCTTTCCGATCGTCCGGATAATCGTGTCGGTACCGATGAACAATGGGATAAGGCCGAAGAAGCCTTGCATCAGGCGCTTAAATCCAAGGGCATCAGTTACGGACTGAATCCGGGAGAAGGCGCATTTTACGGTCCGAAGATCGAGTTTTCACTGAAGGATTGTCTGGGGCGGGTCTGGCAATGCGGCACGATCCAGGTGGACTTTTCTATGCCTGGCAAGCTGGGAGCGGAATATGTAGCCGAGGATTCGAGTCGCCAGACGCCGGTCATGCTGCATCGCGCAATTCTGGGGTCGCTGGAGCGTTTCATCGGCATTCTCATCGAGCACTATGAGGGCAAGTTCCCGTTCTGGTTAGCGCCGGTGCAGGTGGTGATGTGCAATATCACCGATGCACAGGACGAATATGTGGCTGAAACGACCCGTCGAATGCGTAATGCGGGCTTTCGTGCAGAAATGGACTTGCGAAACGAAAAGGTCGGCTATAAAGTGCGCGCCCACACTCTTGCCCGGGTGCCGTATATTCTTGTTGCCGGTGAGCGCGAAAAGGAAAACGGCACTGTAGCGGTGCGTAGCCGTACGGGTGAGGATTTAGGTGCGTTTGCTATCGATGCATGGATTGCAAAGATGCATGATATGATGGCAAACCATGAATAACGGAACAGGTTTTGTGTTGAAAGGGGGCTTGTATCAAAACGGATTTGCCGATTAATCTGGCGATTGAAGCATCGACCGTCAGAGTCGTTGATGACGATGGTTCGCAGATCGGGGTGCTTTCTCTTCAGGAAGCGGTTGCCCGGGCTGAAAAAAAGGGTCTGGACCTGGTGATGATGGCTGCCAAGGCCGATCCGCCGGTGTGCAAGATCATGGACTACGGCAAATACAAGTATGAGCAGAGCAAGAAGGCAAATCTGGCCAAGAAGCGTCAGCATGTCATGCAGATCAAGGAAGTGAAAGTTGGTGCGAATACCGACAGCCATGATCTGGAAGTCAAGCTGAAGCAGGTAAGGAAGTTTCTCGGACAGGGAAACAAGGTAAAGGTTTCGCTTCGTTTTCGTGGCCGTGAAATGGCGCATACGAACCGGGGTGCGGACCAGTTGAAGTTTATTGCGGCGCAGGTGGAAGATCTCGGGAAACCGGAAAAGATGCCGAACCTCGAAGGTCGGCAGATGATCATGGTGCTGGCGCCACAGAAGAAGTAAGGAAGGTACGAATATGCCTAAGATGAAATCGAACAGTGGGGCTGCCAAGCGTTTTTCCAAGACCGGCAGCGGAAAATGGAAGCGCAACAAGGCGTTTTCCAGCCATATCCTGACCAAGAAGTCGCAGAAGCGTAAGCGCGGTTTCCGTCAGAGCGATCTGGTTGCTCCGGCCGATGCCGGTGCGCTGACCAGGCTCGTACCGTACAAGTAAACAGAACAGGAGACATCTATGCCTCGCGTAAAATCCGGTGTGCAGGCGCACGCCCGTCACAAGAAAGTTATTAAGGCTGCCGCAGGCTATCGCGGTCGCCGCAAGAGCTGTTTCCGTACAGCGACTCAGGCCGTCGACAAGGCGCGTCAGTACGCGTATCGTGATCGTAAGGTCAAGAAACGTGAATTCCGCAGCCTGTGGATCACCCGCATCAATGCAGCGGCACGTCAGCATGGTTTGAGCTATTCCCGCTTCATGTATGGTCTGGGGCAGGCCGGCGTTGAACTGGACCGCAAGGTACTGGCCGATATTGCTGTACAGGACAAGAGCGCGTTTGCCCAGTTGGCAGAACTCGCCCGCGCCAATCAGTAATAACGGGCCGGATCAAACCGGCTTAAGCAAAATGATGGAAGCAGGGCTGACAAGGCCCTGCTTTTTTTGTAGCAGTTTGTTTTATTGGTAAAATACATGTTTCATGCAGCCGCTGCTAGCCTTGCATGTGTTCTGGGGGAGTTGCTATGTCCGAGTTGGAATCACTGAACGATCAGCTTGATCGCCTGCGCGAGAAGGCCGTGAGTGCTTTTACTGCAGCAGCAGGGCTGGATGAACTGGAGCAGTTGCGTGTCAAATACCTGGGCAAAAAGGGTGAATTGACGGAAGTGCTTAAAGGCGTGGGGCGCCTGGCACCCGAGCAAAGGCCGTTAATCGGCAAGCTCGTCAATGAGATCAAACAGCTGCTGGCCGAGTCGCTTGCCGGGCGTGAACATGAATTGCAGGCCATTGCCGAGCAGCAACGGATTGAGGCCGAGCGGATTGATGTGACTCTGCCGGGCCGCACCCTGCCGCAGGGGGCGATTCATCCGGTGCAACAGGGGCTGGAAGAGATGACGGCAATTTTCCGGCAGCTGGGCTTCAGTGTGGCGGAGGGGCCGGAAATTGAGGACGAGTTCCATAATTTCGATGCCCTGAATATTCAGCCGGAGCATCCGGCACGGGCCATGCACGATACGTTCTTTTTCGATGATGGTTATCTTTTGCGTACCCATACTTCACCGGTGCAGATTCGCGCCATGCAGAGCCTGCTCAAGCGCGGTGGGACGCCACCGGTGGCCGTCGTGGCGCCGGGCAGGGTGTATCGCTGTGACTACGATATGACGCATTCACCAATGTTTCATCAGGTGGAGGTGTTTCAGGTCGGCCGCGATATCTCGATGGCGCATCTGAAGGGCGTACTGAAGTTCTTTTTGTCCAGCTATTTCGGCAGAGATTTGCCGATTCGTTTGCGTCCCAGCTATTTTCCGTTCACCGAGCCATCGGCGGAGGTGGATATCGGTTGCGTGTTCTGTGACGGCAAGGGATGCCGGGTATGCAAGCAGACCGGCTGGCTGGAGGTGCTGGGCAGTGGCATGATTCATCCGAATGTATTGCAGGCCGTGGGCATCGATCATCGTGAATATTCCGGTTTTGCCTTCGGGTTAGGTGTGGAGCGGTTGGTGATGCTGAAACACGGTATTCCGGATTTGCGGCTGTTTTTCGAGAATGATGTGCGTTTTCTCAGGAGGATGGGATCGTGAAAATACCGTTTTCGTGGTTGAAGGAACACACGCCGGTCAAGGTATCGGTTGATGATGTGGTGGATACGCTGATCCGTCTGGGACATGAGGTGGAGGGGGTGGAAACGCCGTGTCAGGACGTACAGGGCGTGCGAGTTGGTCTGATCGTTGAGAAAGCTCCTCATCCCAATGCAGATCGATTGAGCCTGCTGAAAGTCGATATTGGCGAAACCGAGCCGCTGGCTATTGTCTGTGGTGCCAGTAATATGGATGTTGGCGACAAGGTTCCGGTTGCGACGGTTGGCACGAAGCTGCCCAATGGTCTGAGCATCAAGAAAGGTAAAATTCGCGGGGAAGTCAGTTTCGGCATGTGCTGTTCGGAAGCCGAGCTGGGGCTGGCCGAGGATGCCGAGGGCTTGCTGATTTTGTCCGGTGAAGCGCCTGTCGGAATGGAGGTCGGCGAATGGCTGGGGCTGGAAGAGGCCGTATTCGATCTCTCCATTACACCGAATCGCGGCGATTGCATGAGTGCGCATGGTCTGGCTCGCGAACTGGCAGCAGATATGGCTCTGCCGATGGCGCATGTCAAGGCGGTTCATCTGGATGATGATGCTTCCGTTGCCAGTCCTTGTGCGGATATTGTGGCCAGTGAGGACTGCCCATGTTATCTGAGTCGCCGCATTGAAGGAGTGCATGTCACTGAGTCGCCGGCGTGGATGCAGCAGGGATTGCTGCTGGCAGGTATGCGGCCGGTCAATGGTATTGTCGATGTACTCAATTATACGATGCTTTATCTGGGACAGCCGATGCATGCGTTTGATGCGGATAAATTGCGGGGTGGTTTGCAGGTGCGCAGGGCTGTGCAGGGAGAGTCGTTTGCGGCTCTGGACGGACGTAAGCTGCAACTTACCGATGAGGATCTGGTCGTCGCCGATGCTGATCATGCGGTGGCGCTGGCCGGTATCATGGGCTCCGAAGATTCTGGCGTGGATGAGGGTAGCGTGAATATTGTGCTGGAATCCGCTTATTTTCGTCCGGCCACGATCAGTCGTTCGCGCCGCTGTCATGGCATGGTCTCGGAAGCATCCATGCGCTTTGAGCGCGGTGTCGATCCGGCCATGGTCGAGATCGCGATGAAGCAGGCAAGCAAAATCATTGTTGACCTTTACGGCGGCAAGGCCGGGCCTGTTGAGCGGGCTGGCAGCATTGAGCAAATCAATGCCAGGCGCATGGTGGATTGCCGTGTTCCGGATATTGAATCGCGACTGGGCATTGCAATTCCGGAGAGTGTGGACCGGACGCTGGAACGCATGGGCTTTTCGATCAGGCGTCAGGGGGACAGGCTGGAAGTGGGGGTGCCGGCTTTTCGGCATGATATTGCCATTGCGGAAGATATGGCCGAAGAATATGCCCGCATTATCGGCTTTGACCGCATTCCCGAACGTATGCCGCCGTTATCGGCAGGGCGCGTGGAACAGGTGGATGACAGCGTTCGTCTGGCCGTTGCCGGCGGTGCCGTACAGGTGATTACCTATGCATTTATCGCTGCCGACGAGCAACGTCATTTTGTCAGTGATGATGGCTATGATCTGGTGCTGTCCAATCCGATTTCCGAGGCCATGAGTGTCATGCGCAGGAGTCTGTGGCCGGGACTGCTGAATGTGGCCAAATACAATATGAATCGCCAGCAGGCCGGTGTATCGCTGGTGGAACAGGGCCGGATTTACGAAGCATTGGGTGATGCACGCCGGGAACACAATATGCTGGCTTGGCTGTTGGCTGGTGAGGTGGAATCCGATCAGTGGTATGCCAGGGGGCGCATGGCGGATTTTTTTGATCTCAAAGGGGCCGTGGATGCTTGGCTGGCCAAACGCAGACTTACAGCCCGCTGGGTTGCGGATGATGCGTTGACTGGCCTGCAGTCGGGACAGGCGGCAAGGATTATGGTTGGCAAGCACCAGGTTGGTATGATCGGACGTGTGGCACGTCATGTGGCGGCATCTTACGAACTTGAGATGCCGGTGTATGTTGCTGCGCTCGATCTCGACCTGTTGCCGGAAGGACGTTCGCCCAGATATGTCCAGGTGCCCGAATTTCCGGGGGTGCAGCGGGATCTGGTGTTCCTGTTTGACAAGGGAGTGATTGCCGAGAAGGTAATTCGCTGTGTGCAACAAGCCGCTGGCAAGCTGCTGGCTGAAGTCCATGTCTTCGATGTGTATCACGGACAGGGTGTGCCGGAAGGGAAAATCAGCATGGGTATTCGTTTTACGCTGCAGGATGCAACGCGCACCCTGACACAGGCGGATTCCGATGCCGTATCCGAAGCGATAGTTGCAGCCGTTGAAAAGCAGTTCGGCGCGTCATTGCGCTAGCAGTTGCTTGTCCACCTTGAGTCTCTCATGCCGGCAACTGGGATAGACAGGTGTCGGTAGTCAAAAACCTGTATTTCTGCTATTAATTGGAGGTTCGCTCCATGGCAGAAAATGGGGGAGGGGTAATGCAACGCAGACGATTTAATACCGAAGAGGCGGTACGCCATATTCTGGCCTTGCTAGGCGGGGCGGTGACCACGGCCATTGTGTCCGGTATCTATGGTTCATCACTGGTGCTAGAAGCGTTGGTATTCTTTGGTGCCACTATTGCTACAGGTTATTTTCTTGGCCTGTATCGTCCGGCACCGGATATCGAACTGGTGGGCGGCGATGTCGAGCATATGATCGGCCGTCGGGTGAGGGTCATGAAGGCCATTAACCCCAGAGGCAAGATTCTTTATCACAGCGCATTGTGGACGGCTGTGTCGGATACGCCGATTGAAGAGGACGAGTGGGTCGAGATTGTGGCCGTCAAGGGCAAAATTGTTACCGTCAAACGATGGGGAAGCTGATTGATGCATGTATGTCTGATTGCCGGAGTCGATGAGGTCGGGCGAGGACCGCTGGCCGGTCCGGTGGTGACGGCTGCGGTGATTCTGCATGCGCAGGATCCGTTAATGGGACATTACCGTGATTCGAAAAAACTATCTGAAAAAAAACGATTGGCCATGTATCACCATATTCGACGGCATGCCGTGGCTTATGCTGTGGCGTTGGCCGATGTGGAGGAAATCGATCGGTTAAATATCCTGCACGCCACCATGCTGGCCATGCGGCGCAGCGTGGAGCGCCTGAATATTGACCCGGAAAAGGTGCTGGTTGACGGCAATCGCGTACCTTCCCTGCATGTGCCTGCCGAGGCTGTGGTCGGTGGTGACGACAGTGTGCAGCAGATCGCGGCCGCCTCCATTGTGGCCAAGGTGGTCCGGGATCGCATGATGCAATGGATTGCGGCGCGTTATCCCGTTTATGGCTTTGCCTCGCACAAGGGCTATGGCACGAAAGTCCATCTGCAGGCCTTGCGTGAGCATGGCCCCTGTCCATGGCACCGCAGAAGCTTTGCACCGGTACAAAAGGCTATGCGTCACTGATTATGCCTGTTCGTTTTGCGCCGGCAATATGCCCAGCGTTTGCAACATTTCAAGGCTAAGCATGTGGTCACTTCCGAAGGTATCGGCAACCACTTCCGTGGCGCCTGCCTGATAGAACTGGTAGAGATGCATTTCCTTGCGTGTGCGGACAATAATGGGGATGTCCGTGTCGACGGCACGGACGCGGCGAATGATTTTCATGGTTGTATTAAAATCGATCAGGCTGATAACCAGAGCCGCAGCACGCGACAGCCCACAGGCCCGCAGCAGTTCGAGACTTCCGGCATCACCATAGGAAACCGGTTGGCCGGCGGCTACGCCGCGCCGTACCTGTTCGGGGTCGAGGTCGATGGCCAGACAGGGGATATGATATTCGCATAATAAGTTGATGCTATGACGACCGATCCGACCATAACCGCAGACAATAATGTGATGGTGAAGGGAACGGGAAGCCTCGCTGATTTTACGGCGTATTTCCTCGTGACTTCTTTTCACGGCTGCAGGCATCAGGCGAGTGGTGATCAGACCATTGTATCGCATCATGAGTGGGGCTGCGATCATGCTTAACAGCATGGCGGCAAGCACGGTTTGTCCCTCGGTGACGCTGAAAATCGCACCATCCATGGCCAGAATCAGGATGGCAAAGCCGAATTCCCCACCATGGGCCAGAATCAGAGCTGTGCGCATGGATACGGCGGTATTCCAGCCGCTCAGTCGGCAGAACGCCATAACAATAAGCATTTTGCAGGTGAGAAGCACGATGAACAGTAACAGCACGGAAGGCCAGATATCGTGCAGTCCGGTCACGTCGAGCATCATGCCGATAGTGATGAAAAACAGACCGAGAAGAACATCCCGGAAGGGACGGATTTCTGATTCCACTTGATGGCGAAATTCTGTCTCACTGAGCATGACGCCGGCAAGAAAGGCTCCGAGTGCAAAACTCAGGCCGACGGCATGCGTTGCCCAGGCAGAGCAGAGGACGATCAGCAATACAGCCAAAGTGAACAATTCGGCAGATTGAAAGCGGGCGACTTCGCGAAACCATGGTCGCAGTATCCAGTGGCCAAAAGCAAAAAACAGGGCGAGAGCCAGAGCCCCTTCAAGCAAGGCGCTGAGAACGGTGAACGTGTCTGCTTTGCCGGCACCATCACTGAGCATTGAAACCAGAATCAGGAAGGGAACGACCATGATATCCTGAAACAGCAGGATGCCCAGGCTGTTGCGCCCGTGGCGGGTATGCAACTCCACCTGGTCGGTCAGTGCCTTGGTGACCAGTGCCGTGGACGACATGGCAATGATGCCGCCAAGCACCAGTGCGCTTGCCAGCGGCATGCCCAGGATAACGGCAACAAGAGTGGTTAATGTTGCTGTCATCAGCACCTGGGCACTGCCCAGCCCCAGTACGGCGGCTTTCATGCGTCGTAATTGCGCAACGGAGAATTCCAGGCCGATACTGAACATCAGAAACACGACGCCGAATTCCGCCAGCACGCGAATATGTTCAATATCATTAACCAGGCCCAGCATATAGGGGCCAACCGCAATGCCGACGATGAAATAACCGAGTACTGCGGGCACACGCAGGCGAAGAAACAACATCATGATGCATACGGTGGCCAGCAGGATGATCAATGTGTCATTCAGATAGCTGTACTCCATGGCACCTCCGCCGGTGAATGCCGGACCTGTCTTTAACGTATGCTAAAGCGGATGAATTCACAAGCCGGGATTTGCGTTGCAGGGGGTGCCAATAGCGTTTTGATGGCTGTGCAAGACGATGCTGCATGCTACATTATGCGCAATGAGCAAGATGCCCGATTCTCCCAAACATACGCCGATGATGCAGCAGTATCTGGCGATCAAGTCGGAGTATGCCGACTGTCTGCTGTTCTATCGTATGGGTGATTTTTACGAAATGTTCTTTGACGATGCACGTGTGGCTGCGGACATTCTGGATATCACGTTGACCAAACGCGGTAAATCCGGTGGGCAAGATATTCCCATGGCCGGTGTACCATGGCATCAGGCGGAAGTCTATCTGGCCAAACTGGTGCGAGCGGGTAGACGCGTGGCCATTTGCGAACAGATGGAGCCGCCTGATGGCAAGAAAGGACCTGTGCGACGGGAAGTGGTGCGCGTGGTCACACCCGGCACGATCACCGAATCCGAATTGTTGCCGCAACAACAATCGGCACCATTGGTTGCCTTGTTTTATGCGGATACCGTATGGGGACTGGCGGCGCTGGATGTATCGGCCGGTCGCTGGTCTTTGTATGAAGGAGAGCAGTCATTTACTTTGGATGAATACCTGGAGGTGTTGCATCCGGCGGAAATTCTGTTGGTGAACGGGCAGGAAAAACCTGCCGTACTTGCCTGCAGTGTGGCGCATCCGGGTGACTGGAGTTTCAGTGCTGCGGTGGCGCGCGAAAAATTGCAAACGCATTTTGGTATTGCGGACTGGGATGCACTGAATCTTCAGCAGCACCCGGCTGTCAGCGCTGCGGTCGGTGCGATTTTGGTTTATCTGGAACAGACTCAGAAAGGGGCACTGGCGCATGCTGAATTGCCGGTATTCAGAGAGCATGCCGATTTCATGCGCATTGATGCACGTTCACGGCGTAATCTGGAGCTGAACTGTGGCATGAATGGTGATCCGCATGCCGGCATGCTGGCCGTTATCGACCAGACGGGAACGGCCATGGGGGCGCGCATGTTGCGCCAGTGGCTGAACCTGCCCTTGCTGGATACAGGGAAGATTCGTGCACGTCAGGATGCGGTACAGAGTTTGCTGGATGATGAAGAGACACAGCAGTCGATACTGAACGCGTTGTCAAATGTTCGGGATATGGAGCGCATGCTAACCAGGTTGTTGCTTGGTCGCGCCCTGCCGAGGGATTTTCGGGGTATGGCAGATAGCCTGATGGCTTTGCCGGAACTGGTACAGGCGATCGGGGCGCGCAGCGGATTGTTTGAACAGATGCGTCAGGCAATGCGTGGCCTGGAGGCGCTGGCGGAAGAGGTGGATGCGGCTATTGAAACAACACCGCCGGCCGTGTTTCGTGATGGTGGGGTTATCCGCGCAGGTTATGATGCGGAACTGGATCGTTTGCGTCAGCTGGCCGATGATGCCGGCGCCTGGCTGAAGGAATACGAAGCCCGCGAGCGGGAACGTACAGGTCTGGCGAATCTGCGTGTTAAATATAACAAGGTGTTCGGTTATTTTATCGAAATTTCGAAAGCGCAGGCCGAACATGCGCCGGCAGACTATGTACGCAAGCAGACGCTGGTGAATGCAGAACGCTTTATTACTGATGAGTTGCATCGTTTTGAGTCGGAAATTCTGGGTGCCCGCGATCAGGCCATGAGCAGGGAAACATGGCTGATTGAACAATTACGTCAGCGGATCAGCGAACGGGCATCGGCGATTCAGCAGGCAGCCGCATCGGTGGCCATGCTGGATGTGCTGTCCTGTTTTGCCTGGCTGGCGCGAAATTACCGTTATGTGCGGCCGGATGTGCATCAGGGACGACAGTTACAGATTCAGGGCGGCCGGCATGCGTTGGTCGAGCAGACGATGGGGCGCGATGAATTTGTCACCAATGATACGCATATGGACTTGAAATCACGTCGTTTCATGCTGCTTACCGGCCCGAATATGGGTGGCAAATCGACCTATATGCGGCAGGTTGCCTGGATTGTATGGCTGGCACATACAGGCTGTTTTGTACCGGCGGAAAGTGCACGCATTCCATTGACACGACGCATCTTTACGCGTGTTGGCGCTGGTGATGAGCTGGCCAGCGGGCGTTCGACATTCATGGTTGAAATGATGGAAACGGCGACGATTCTCAATCAGCTGGAAGCTCGCTCTCTGGTTATTGTCGATGAAATCGGTCGCGGCACGAGTACCTGGGATGGCATGGCTATTGCCTGGGCCGTGGCTGAAAAGCTGGTAGCCAGCGAGGATGTACTGACACTGTTTGCGACACATTACCATGAATTGACGGAATTGCCTGATCAGTTTGAAACTGCATTCAATGCCTCGGTTACCGTGCGTGAATGGAATGGTCAGGTGGTGTTTTTACATCGCGTTATTGAGGATGCGGCCGATCAGTCCTACGGCATTGCCGTTGCGCAACTGGCTGGCATGCCGCGAGAGGTGATCAAACGCGCCCGTGAACACCTGTTTCGCCTGGAGCATGACTCGGAACTGGCAGCAGAAAAGGGAAAAACGCAGTTAGGATTATTTGCCATGGCCGAAAAACGCCGGCAGGAAGAGGAATTCAGGCGCTTGCAGAACATCGCCGAGCGTCTGGCGGAAGTGGATGAAAATCATTTGCGGCCACTGGATGCATTGAATCTGCTAGCTGAACTGAAGCAGGAGGTACAGGCGCATGAGTCCGCCTAAGACAAGGCTGCATGCACTGCATGATACGGTCAGGGAAGCCTTCCGGCAGGGACAGGGCGGAGGCGTACTGTGCCGCATGATGAGCGAAGGAGTGGACCACATCGTTGTGGATCTGTGGCGTGAGCATGCACCGGTTGCGGCTGGTTGTGTTGATCTGGTGGCTGTGGGTGGTTATGGGCGTGCAGAACTGGCGCCATTTTCGGACTGGGATTTCTGGCTGCTGACGCCGGAACAGATGGATGAAAGCATGAATGGGGAAATCCAGGCGTTTCTCTATGCTCTCTGGGATATAGGAGCCAAGGTCGGCTATGCTGTGCGCAGTGTAAAGGAATCGCTGGAACATATTCAGAACGACTGGGATGCGGCGACGGCTTCGCTGGAATCACGGTTGTTGTGTGGCTCGGGTGAACATTATCGCGCACTGAATGAACAACTGGAGTCTTTTTTTCGGCGGCAATACAAAAAATTTGTGCGTGTCAAACGTGCCGAGGTTGAGCAACGGCATCTGCGTAGCGGCGATACCGCATTTCTAATGGAACCGGATATCAAGGAGGGTAAGGGCGGTCTGCGTGATGTGCAGTCGATTTTCTGGATGGCGCGTGCATGGTATGGTATTCGGGATGCCGAGGGGCTGGTCGAGTATAGCGTTTTGTCGCATCGGGAACTGGAACACCTGTTAACCGCCCGGGACTTTCTGTTGCGTTGCCGTACAGGTTTGCATCTGGAGACTGAACGAGGGCTGGACCGGCTGAGTTTTGAGCTACAGATGACATTGACTGAATGCATGGGTTATCAACCGGCCGAGGGGCGACCGGCTGTGGAAGTATTCATGAAGGACTATTTCCGTCATGCCGGCCGACTGGCTCGCGTCAGCGGGCTTTTGACCATGCATTTTGATGAGTTGCTAAATCCGAAACTATTTTCATGGCAGAAGGACATCGGTGACGGATTCACCTTGCAGGGAGATCGTGTGGGTATTGCCCATGAACGGGTATTTCAGGAAGATCGTTTGCGACTGTTGCGTATTTTTCATATTGCCCAGGAAGGTCGACGGCGGTTGTCTAGTACGGCCTTGCGCCAGATACGCGAGGATGTATTGCTGATCGATGATGATTTTCGCTGTCATCCCGATGCCAGGGAACATTTCATGGCCATTCTTCGCGCCAAACGCAATGTACACTGGACGCTGAAGGAGATGAACGATACAGGCGTATTGGGGCGCTATATTCCCGAGTTCCGGCATGTGGTCGGTTTGGGGCAGTTCAATCGTTACCATGCCTATACGGTTGATGAACATACGATTCGTGCCGTCGGTGAGGCTCGCAACTTCATTCATGGCGAACGGCCGCAGCGTTTGTCTCTGGCGGCTGAGGTGATCTACAAGATTCATCGCCCCGAGTTGCTCTATCTGGCATTGATCTTCCATGATATCGCCAAGGGGATGCCGGGTGATCATTCGCAGAATGGTGCGATGTTGGCACGCCGTTTTTGTCAGCGTATGGAGTTAAATGTCGATGCCAGTGCGCTGGTGGAATGGCTGGTGCGGGAACACCTGACGATGGCCGTAACCAGTCAGCGCAGCGATTTGTCCGATCCGGAGGTGATTCGCAAGTTCGCCGATCTGGTGGGCGATGCCGGACGACTGAATTATCTGCTGCTGCTGAGTGTGGCGGATATTGCAGCTGTAGGGCCGAATGTGTGGAATGACTGGAAGGGCACCCTGTTGCATGAACTGTATCAGGCTACGCAACGTTATTTCCGTGGCGATCATGTACGTAGCAAGACAGCGGAAGATACGCTGAAGGTTCGTGTGCAGGCAGCACGCGACAAATTGTCACTGGATGATGCATTGCTGGATGAGACAGTGGCATTGATTCCCAGACGTTGCCTGGCGCATTTCCCACCGCATCAGCTGGCGCGTATTATGGAACTGATTGTCGCCAGTCAGGGGGGACGGAGAGTGGCCAGCTGGGTGGACAATAAACGTTGTGAAACGCTGATTATGGTTGTGACGGACGAACGGCCGGGCCTGTTGGCGACGCTTGCCGATGCCATGAGTTCAGGACATGTCAGCATTATTGCAGCCCAGGCCTTCGAATTGAATGATGGCCGGGCACTGGATGTATTCCATGTGCAGGGAACGGATGGGAAGGCGTTTGACGAAGCGACCGATTTACAACGTATTGAAAAGCGGATCTGCAGCACCCTGGATGAACAACAGGGATTGCAGGAACCTCGCACCATTCGGCATAGGAAACATATTCTGATGGAACATGTGCCGGTGCGTGTGCGGCATTTGCCGGAGGCTTCATCGCGGCAGACGGCTATTGAAGTGACAACGGCAGATCACCCCGGATTGCTGGCACGATTGACCTATACGATCAGCAGAGATGGATACAATATTCGCAATGCGGCGATATCCACCTTTGGCGAGCGGGTTGTCGATGTATTTTTCCTCGTCGGCAAGGATGGTCAGCCGCTGACGACGGAGGAGATGCAACGGCTGCTTGTCCGACTTGAGCAGGCGGCGCAGTTGCCGGAGGCTGCATGAGTATATGGGATCAGTGGTTTCCCCATGGTAACCACTCGGCAGAGAAAAAAAGTGGTTTTGTGCTGGCTCTGGGCGGTGGTGGCGGCAGGGGATTGGCGCATCTGGGGGTTTTTGATGTATTGGAGCAGCATGAACTGGTACCGGATGCCATTATCGGCACCAGCATCGGCGCCCTGTTTGGTGCAATGTATGCCATGGGTAACAGTGCAGCCAGTATTCAGGAACAGGCTCTGGAATATCTCCAGTCCGAACCGTTTCACCGTCTGGAACTGCCTGTTATCGAGGCAGCTGATAATCCGGATGAAAGCTGGTTGTCGCGTTTTGTTTCCGTGGCCAGGCAAACCGTGATGTATACCAAGGCTGCGACAGATATGGCACTTGCTGATGTGCAGGTATTATATGAGGTCGCCGAGCTGTTTACAGACGGAAAAGATTTCCCGGCAGCTAAAATTCCACTATTTATTACAGCTGTTCAGTTCCCCTGTGGCGAATGTCGTGTTTTTTCGCAACAGCATGGTATTGCATTAAGTCGGGCAATTGCGGCCAGTATGGCCATTCCGGGAGTATTTGAACCGGTTGAGATTGCTAATGAGAAATATATGGATGGTGGTCTGGCTTCCGAAATTCCGGCCAGAGATGCTGGCATGCTGGCCACAGAGGATCAGTTGGTGGTCGCCGTGAATGTCGGTTCACGACCTGCGGATGGTTATGAACCGGGGAATGTTTACGGCATGCTGGACTGGTCATCGCAAATCAAGTCGTTGTATTTGCGACGCTATGAGAAACAGTATGCCGACATACTGATTGAGCCGCTGGTAGCCTATACGCAGTGGCATGACTTTTCCCGCCCACATGAGGAAATTGAAAAAGGTCGCCAGGCAACGCTGGAGATCATGCCGCAGCTGCTTTCCGCGCTGCAACGTATATGAACGCGAGAGCAGACTGGCATACACCAGAACAGATGCTGGGCATGCTGGGGGCTGTGCTGATCCTGTTTGCCTATGGTGTTATGGTGGCCAGACCGCATAAAAAGCGTTTTTATTTTTCCGTCAGCCTGCTCGGTGGCATATGCCTGTTATGGGTGGCATTGCTGTATCGGAATATGGGATTGATCGTGCTGGAGCTTGCCTGGATCGGCATCAATGTATGGGGGCTGCTTGGGGCAGGGAAAAGGGTATCGTGACGGTGCAGGGTGGATGTGGCGTGATTCTGGCCGCTGGATTGGGAACACGGCTGAAATGGCTTACGCAGCGGCGCCCGAAGGCATTGATGCAGATTGCCGGAGAGGCGTCTGTCATTCGTGTTATTCGGCGCCTGGTCGCCGCGGGAATCCACGATATTGCCATTAATACACACCATCATGCAGCCATATTGCGCGACTTTATCGGCGACGGCAGTCGTTTTGGCGCGCGCGTGGTGTACAGTCATGAAACGGAGCTGCTGGATTCAGGCGGCGGTGTGCGTCAGGCTATGGAGCTGTTGCCGGAAACAGATATACTGCTGGTACATAATGCGGACATTCAGGCAGACATCGATGTGCGGCAACTGATGCAGTGCCTGCCGGAACAGGGTGCGGTATTGGCAATGGTGGATAACCCTTCCCATCATGCCACAGGTGATTTCTGTTTCGATGGTGAACAGATCACACGCAACCATGGCGTGTATTTAACGTTTGCCGGCGTATCGGTCTGGCGCACTACTGTATTGCAGCAGTGGCAACCGGGTGAAGTGTTTTCACTGGTTGCCTGCATCCGGGCATGCATGGATCGAAAACAGTGCTATGGCATTCACCATCGCGGCCACTGGTTCGATATTGGTCGTCCGACGGATTTGCGTGCGGCAGATCGCTACTATCGCCGCCGTTAGACGGGGTGTTGCAGTACGGGGTGGCGACGTTTATATCAGAGAAATTCGCTCGCTTCGCCGCTCCACTCGCTGTTGGGGTAATTATAACGCAGCAGGGTGGCAATATCCCTGGCTTCATCATGCAGGCCCATCTTGTCGTAGGAAGATGCCAGGTAATACAGGGCTTCCTCGATCGATGGTGTGATCTCATAATGATCAACGATATACTGGAACCGGTTGGCCGCTGCGACGTATCGCTCACGATCGTAATAATGCATGCCGATGGCCAGTTCATGTGCAGCCAGTCGATTGTAGAGTAACTGCAACCGGGATGCGCCATCCTTGGCATAACTGGAAGAAGGGTGCTCCTTGATCAGGCGGTTGAAAGCATGGATGGCATTCTGGGTCTGCGTTGAATCGCGTTCCGCTTTGGTAATCTGGTGATAATAGCTCATGCCCAGCATGTATTTGGCATAGTCAACATTGGGATGGCGGGGATGCCGGTCGATGAAACGGTTGCTGAGTGTTTCGGAAAGGATGTATTCGCCGTTTTTGTAGGCGGCAAAAATGCGCAACAATTCCGCCTGGATGGAATAATGACTGTAAGGATGGCGTGCATTGAATTCTTCCAAGTACATATTGGCACGGTCGTAAATGCCGTCATCAAGCAGATGCTGGGCATAGGCATAATCTTCTTTGGCAGTGCCGTGATGCTCCATGTCGCTGGCGCAGGAAGATAGAAGGAAAACAAGTCCGAAGATCCAGATATAGCGTAACATGGTCAAACTCTAGGTGCATGAGGGGCGGACGACAACGGCCAGATGACGCCCCGTGTTTCCGTGATCCCGGCGATAGGAGAAAAAGCGATCAGGATGACACGATGTGCATAAGCTCA
The DNA here is from genome assembly GCA_964613235.1 of uncultured Zetaproteobacteria bacterium. GTDB lineage: Bacteria > Pseudomonadota > Zetaproteobacteria > Mariprofundales > Mariprofundaceae > J005. The sequence goes on from CAZTGM010000006.1 coordinate 31,240, forward strand.
GGCTCTCAATCTGCTTCGCAGTAAGTCCCTGTTGTAGTAATTGGGCGCGGTTCATGGCGGCGATATCTGCCGACCAGTGATAGTCGTGGCGGATGATATACGGCTGATGAACGGAGCGTTTACCCAGTTCGGCGGCGCATACTTCGTCAATCGTAAAACAGCAAGGGCCGATGCACGGGCCCAGCGTGGCCAGCATGTTCGCAGTCGATGCGCCGGCCTTGCACATGGCATTCACGGTTTGGCTGACAATGCCTGCCGCCGTTCCCCGCCAGCCGGCGTGGACGGCCGCAAGCAGGCCATGTGAGGGGTCGGCCAGCAGGATGGGCAGGCAATCCGCCGTCTGCACGGCTAGGGGAAGGTTCCCCTCCGAAGTGAACAGTGCGTCGGCACGTTGACCGTTCTCGGTATTGTGCTCGCAGCAGATAACCCTGCACCCGTGTATCTGTTGCAGGCGTTTGGGAGCGCATGGCAGCGGCACGGCATCGATCAGACGTTGCAGATTGTTCTCAACATATGGTGCAGGGTTGAAGTCCGAGGGAGCAAAATTGAAACTGTCACCTGGCGGCGGGCTGACACCACCTTGCCGTGTGGTAAACAGCGCATGCATGCCATGCGTGTCAAATAACGGTGAGCGGATGAAGTCAGGGGTAAGCATGTGTTAGTGCAGCTGACAGATATTGCAGATCATCAGGCAATGGGGCGGTAACCGCGATTTCTTGTCCGCTGATCGGATGTTGAAATGCCAGCACTTCGGCATGTAGGGCCTGGCGTTTCAGCTCACCGAGCGCTTCACGTACAGGCGTTGGAATCTCCTTGCCGGGATTAAATCGCCGCGCATAAACAGGATCACCCAGCAAGGGCAGACCGATATGCGATAAATGCACCCGAATCTGATGTGTGCGTCCGGTATGCAGCGTCAGGCGAAGACGACAGAACGGACCGTAACATGCCTCCACTTCCGCATCGGTGACGGCATGCCGTCCTGGCTTAACAACAGCCATTTTTTGCCGGTGTGCCGGGTGCCGGGCGATGGGAAGATCGATCGTTTTGTGATGCCAGCCTGGTGTACCGCGGCACCAGGCCAGATATTGCCGTTGCAGATCATGAGCTGCGAACATGGCAGTCAGGCGTTGATGTGCGGTTTCCGTTTTGGCAACAACGATGCTGCCGGAAGTATCCTTGTCCAGACGATGCACGATGCCGGGGCGCTCAACACCATTGATACCCGGCAAATCAGGGCAATGATGCAGTAGCGCGTGCACGAGTGTGCCCTGGTCATGGCCGTGTGATGGATGCACAACCATGCCAGCGGGCTTGTTGATAATGATCAGGTATTCGTCTTCATAGAGGATATCCAGTGCAATATCCTCGGCGACAAGATCCAGTGGACGGTTTTCCGGAAGTGTCCAGCGATAGGTTTCACCGCTTTTGACCCTGGCCGAAGGCTTTTGTACTGGTCCCTGAAGCAGTCCCTGTTCCAGCATCTGGCGGATTCTGCTGCGTGACAGACCACTGTAACGCGACAGTACGGCATCCAGCCGCTGCCCATGCTGGGCTGACGTGATGGTCAGCTCACAGGATGTTTCAGCCGAGCTCATGAACCTCCATCATTTGCCTGCCTGGTTGTCGAGGTGTCCTTGCTCACCGACGATGCATCGCTCACGGTTTGTTCACCACTTCCTGATGATTCACTGCTCTTTTGCCCGGTTTCGGACTGTTCGCCTGCCGGTTTACGTGGACGACGGCGTCTGCGACGACGTTTGGGCTTGTCAGGATTCTCGCTACCCGTATTGCTATCCGCCGCATTGTTTTTTTGTTGCTGATCAGCCTTGTTTTGGCCGGCATCCTCTGCACTAACATTCGTGTTCCCGGTCGTTCCCTGACCGTCCTTCTGCTGAGGCTTTTTTCTGCGTCGCCGCCGGTTCGGTTTACGGCGCTGCGGATTGTCCTCACCCTGTCCGGTTGATTGCTGCTCGCTGGTGGCAGACGCCGCCTTGTCTGCATCACCCTGTTCATTGCGGTTGCGCTGATTTTGTTGTGTATTGCGATTAGCGGAACGATTCCCGGAGCGCCTTCTGCGTCGATTGCGGGACGGTGCTGCCGTCGGTGTTGTTTCCTGCGTTGCCGTTTCTACCGGCGCTTCCTCTTTCTTCTTGTCGCCGACAATCAGGCGGATCAGTTTGGTCAGCGGGCTCAGTACTGTCTTCGGCTTTTCTTCCTCGATCTTCTTCTTTTCCGGCGGCGGCGTCGGAATGCCGACAACCGGCTTCAGCGGTTTCAATTTGCGGCCGCTGCGTGGTGGACGTTTGTTTTTCATCGTATCTTCAAGTACTTCAACGCGCTGCTGATTGTTTTCGTTCCACTGCCGTTCGATACGGTAATGTGGAATATCCAGATCCTTGCGGATTTGCAGAGTGACCTGCACATCGTAAATTTCTTCGATGCGCGCAATCGACTGCCGTTTATTGTTCATCAGATATTCGCCGGTATCCGATGGTACCTGCACGACGAGCGTTGGCTTCTTGCCTATTTCCGCCCAGTCTTCCATACGCGTGAGCATCTGCAATGCCATTGATTCGACAGTGCGCACGAAACCGCGACCCTGACAACGGGAGCAGGACTCGGTGGTTGTTTCACGTACTGAGGGGTGAATGCGCTGGCGTGACATTTCCAGCAGGCCAAAGCGGGAAATACGTGCAAACTGGACGCGCGCCTTGTCACCCTTGCAGGCGCGTCGCAGCGTTTCTTCCACTTGCTGATTGTGCTTGCGTGAATTCATGTCGATGAAGTCGATAACGATCAGTCCGCCGATATCGCGGATACGCAACTGGCGGGCGATTTCCTCGGCGGCTTCCAGGTTGGTGGCCAGCGCCGTATCATCAATATGCCGGCCCTTGGTGGCACGTGACGAGTTCACGTCAATGGCCGTTAGCGCTTCGGTCGGATCGAGAACAATGGAGCCGCCCGAGGGCAGGCGAATCTCGCGCTCATGAATTTCCTCGCACTGCGCTTCAATATTGTAATGGCGAAACAGCGGTTTTTTGCCACGATAGAGTTTGACCAGCTTTTCCTTGCCTGGCAGCACGGCATGGACGAATTGCTTGGTACGGGAATAAATCTCGTGATTGTCTACCCAGATTTCGTTGATGTCCTCGGTGAAGTGATCGCGAATGGCTCGCGTGGCCAGGTCGCCCTCGAGATAGATCAGCGTCGGGGAGGGTGCTGACTCACTCTTTATGCGGATTTCGTCCCACAAACGACGCAGGTAATTGTAGTCACGCTGCAGTGCTTCCAGCGTCTGATCTTTGCCGGCAGTACGTACGATCAGTCCCATCGTGTCGGGGACTTCCAGTTGCGCAATGATGGCCTTCATGGCTTTGCGTTCTTCATCGGAGAGTTTACGAGAAATGCCAGCACGCTGGGTGTTCGGGCTGAGTACCAGATAGCGGCCGGCCAGTGAGATATAAGTTGTCAGTGCAGCGCCCTTGTTGCCGCGCTCTTCCTTGACAACCTGCACAAGAATATCCTGTTTCGGTTCCAGAATATCCTGAATATTAAGCTTGCGCGCATCGGCTGATTTATCAACACCTTCTTTCCAGTAATCGGAATGAATCTCATTGATGGGCAGAAAGCCCTGCCGGTTGGCACCATATTCGACGAAAGCGGCCTGCAGGCTCCCCTCGACTTTGGTGATGCGTCCTTTGTAAATATTGCTTTTGGTTAAGGCCTTCTGGGCCGATTCGATATCCAGTTCATGCAGATATCCGTCTTCAATGATCGCCACGCGACTTTCTTCTTCATGGTTCGCGTTGATCAGCATGAGTTTCTTGGTCACGCCATCATCCTTTTGGCGTTCACGAATGTTTGCACGAATGTATGATGTCTCACACGTAGACATCGGATTATCAGTAATGACCAATGCCGGGAATCATTTTTTCCGGCTACCGGTGCAAACCTCGGAACACAATGTTTTTATGCCAGCTCAAACGTGACTGGTCGTCCACCAGGCCCAATTTCAGAAAAAGGATTCTTTCGTTATCAATTCCAGCGATGGCCAGCAGGTCCAGTCTGGGAATCCTTGGTGCAACGCATTACGCTTGCGACAATGGGGCGCGGAGGCTTCACGGAGCTATCGCACGGCCGGAAACAATAGCCGAAAGAGGTTGGGTTTGGCAAGAGAAAACAGGGCGGAGAGCCTGCTGCATATTTCCGATGACGAGCAAAACAGTCGTCTGGACCGGGTACTGATACGTCGTCTTGGCAACGAAAAACGCGCCCTGATTTTGCGTCTGATTCGCAAGGGCAATGTGCGGGTGAATAAAAAACGTGCGAAACCGGAGATACGTGTGCAGGCAGGGGATGAGGTGTTTTTGCCAGCCAGCTTGCGTGATAGTCATCGCCCGGAAACGCAATCGCATGCAGTGCCGGCCACGTTATTGCATCGTACGGAACAGCTCGATGTATTGTATGAAGATGCACACCTGCTGGCAGTGTATAAGCCGGCAGGTATGGTGGTACATGGTGGCAGCGGTTATCAGGCAGGTCTGATTGAAGCTCTGAAGGTGTTACGTGATTTGCCCGAATTGCGTCTGGCGCACCGTCTGGATCGCGATACGTCCGGTGTGCTGTTGATGGCGAAAACACTGGCTTCCTTGCGTCGGTTGAATGAAGCCTTTCGCGAACGAGATATGCAGAAAGTGTATGTGGCATTGATTGCCGGTCACCCCTTCATTCATGCCGGTCGCATGCAGTCAAAGTTGAGCAAGGGTATGGTACGTGGTGGTGAACGCATGGTGCAGCATCAGGAGGAAGGCAAGGAGTCGCTGACTGATTATCAGGTGATGATGGAATGCAGGCGGGATAATTTTGATTATGCACTGGTGGCACTCAAGCCGCATTCCGGTCGTACGCATCAGTTGAGGGTACAACTGGCCGGGGAAGGCCATGCCATTCTGGGCGACGGTAAATATGGACGGAGGGAAGATAACCAGCAGTTCAGGCAGATGGGCGGACGCGGCCTGGCACTGCATGCCTGGCGTCTTCGTTTTACGCATCCGTTGACAGGGGATGATATCGATATACGTGCTGTGTGGCCGGAGGGCTGGCGTCAGTTATTACTTCCCTGAGGCAGCGCGAAAATAAAGCCAGGCCAGTAGCAGGGTAATAAAGCTTGCAAGCAGGCTGCCCCACATGGGGACATGCCAGGAGCCGAGAATCAGGGGCGCCTGCATGATCAGGCGGGTCATATGGGCCACTGCCACCAACAGGAAAATCATACCTGCCAGACGAAGTAGCCACCGTTGCCATAGTATCTTGGTGATCATACTTCTATTTTAGCAATACAGGTCCGTAGCGGCATAAAAAGACGGCCGGGCATTTCTGTCCAGCCGTCTGCAATGGGGGAGTGGTCAGGCTTGCTGGATGCCCGCCAGATACCAGGTCGGGTCATTCGATGCGGGGTCATGTTTGAAGATCCAGGTTTCATTCACGTTTTCACTGCGGTCTTCAATCATCGTACCACTGGCATCGCGGGTTTTTTCACGCAACATGGCTGTAAAATTGACGGCCACCCATTCATGTTCGGCTTCCATCCAGCTGTCGACGATTTCGGCATTGAGCATGCCAATTTCTGTTTCGTGTGTTCCACCCTTGCGCATTTCTTCGGCAATGCGGTCGGTAATTTCAGGCGTACAAAATGTTCGGATATCCGTAATATCGCCGGCATCCCAGGCTTTTTGCATGCGCATATAAATATCTTTTGCCGCCTGCGTGAAATGTTTTTCGTCAATATCAGGGCGAACGGCGCGTACTGTTGCCGTCTGTGGTGTAAATTCAGGGTTTCCCATTGGTGCCGTATGACCGGCATAGGCAGTGGTTGGCATGGACCTCCTGCGCATGAACATGATGATCAGGGCAATGATACCGCCTATCACCAAAATATCGAAAAAGTTGATTCCTTCAAATGCACCACCAAACAGCATGGCACCAAGCATGCCGCCCATGGCCAGTCCTGCTAGTCCTGCCATCATGCCGGTACGGGCGCTGCCACGCTGAGCGGCTGTTCTGGGAGGCGTTGCCTGACGCTGCATGCCCGACCGTGTCATGGGCTGGGCCATGCGTTGTTTGCCAAAGCTCATACCACCTCCGAAACGACGGGCATCGGCCTGATCAATGGATATCAGAGTGACTGAAAATACAGCGATCAGTAACAGCGAAAAAATGTGCTTCATGAAGTCTCCTCATGGGTTAAATCGTTTGCAAAGGCCATCTGGGCGACTCTCGCCTCAAACATGGCACGTTTCAGGCGTCTATCCTTGATGCTTGCCAGTTCTTTGGCAATAGCCCGTTTTGCACCAAAGTGGACAGGCTTTTTTCGTATTACGCCATGCTTGCTGCGGATGCCGGCACCAGGCTGAATGCGTGTACGGATTTGCTGCAGATTCGCCACACGTGCATGGCGAAAGCATGCCTGGCGAATATCGTTGCGCAGAAAACGAATTTGTTGCGCCATGATTGGGTGATCGACACCGATTAACAGGCATAGCCCCTGGTCCTTCAAGCGTTCAATACTGACCGGCTCCGTGCGCGCAGCCATCATCGTACCGACGATATCCGGCCAGTGCCGGCGTAACTGTGCAATACTGGTCAACAGTTCCAGTGAATCTTCGCCCAGCACGGCGGCCAGGCTGTCATGTAGCCCCGTCAGCCGGGAGCGCGGTCGTTTCATGCTCAAAAGGGCAGTTTTTTTCCGCCCAGAATATGTACATGCAGGTGGAATACTTCCTGTCCACCGCCTTCACGTACATTGATGACGACACGGTAACCGGCTTCCAGTTTTAACACATCATCAGCGATGGTACGCACACGGTCCATCAGTGCGCCCAGCAAGGCAGGGTCATCGCAATCGGTCAGCGTGGCGGTGTGCTGTTTCGGAATGACGAGCACATGTGTCGGCGCCTTGGGATGGATATCTCTGAAAGCATAGAAATCGTCATCCTCGTAAACCTTGCCGGACGGAATATCGCCAGTCGCGATTTTGCAAAACAGACAATCGGACATCAGCCTCTCCTGTGACCATCAGTTAACATGGGAAATGTAACAAGCAGGGGAGAGAAAACAATGCCGTTGCTGGTACGAGGATTGCATCCGATCATGGTGCATGACACATTTGACGCATGATCGTCTTTCCCGATCCTGTACAGGCTAATGACGACGGACTGCTGGCCATTGGTGGTAATCTGCAGGTGGAAACGCTGCTTTCTGCTTATCGGCGAGGCATCTTTCCATGGTATGGCGAAGGCGATCCGATTCTGTGGTGGTCGCCCGATCCGCGCATGGTGCTGTTTCCTGCCGAGTTTCACGCATCGCGTCGCCTGAAGCGACGCATGCGTCAGCCAGGTTACCGCTTTTCGTTCAATGAGGTCTTTGCCGAGGTGATCGACGCCTGCGCGCATATTTCTCGAAAGGGCGAAACGGGCACCTGGATTCTACCGGAGATGATCGCGGCCTATACGCGCCTACATACACTGGGCCATGCACATTCGCTCGAGGTCTGGTACGACGGGAATCTGGCTGGCGGTGTATACGGCGTTTTGCAGAGCGATGTTTTCTTTGCCGAATCGATGTTCAGCCGTCGCACGGACGGTTCAAAAATGGCATTGTGCAAGCTGTGCGAAAAGGCCTGCAGCGAAGGATGGAAGCTCATCGATTGTCAGTTTCACACACCACATCTAGCCAGCCTTGGCGCACGCGAAATCCGGCGCACGCAATTCCTGCAATTGCTGGAGGGAAGGTCTTTATGACGTTAACAATTGCGAGAAGTGCACAAAACAGGTCAGAGCAGGATAAGAGCTATGGCATAGCCACCTGCCAGTAGCCAGGCGAACAGGATGCCAGCCAGAATGAATGGCTTGATACCGACGCCCTTGAGTTTGTTCAGGTGAGTCTCCATCCCCAGGGCAGTCATGGCCATGGTCAACAGGAACTGATCAACCTGCTGGATGTTTTTTACCCAGGTCATGGGGATCCAGTGCATGGAGTTGAACAGGGCTACCGCCAGAAAAACCAGCGCAAACCACGGGATGCTCAGGGCGGTTTTGCGCTCTCCGGAACGTCGGTCTGTATGCTTTCGGCTCCACCACCAGCCTGTGATCAGCAGTGCCGGGACAATCAGCATGACTCTGGTCATTTTGACAATAACGGCATCATTGCATACATCATGGTTGATATTACTGGCGGCCCCCACAACCTGAGCAACTTCATGAACGGTGGAGCCGATATAGATGCCCCAGCCATGACTGTTGAGGTTCAGCAGGCCGAGCTGGAATACGATGGGGTAGAGGATCATGGCGCTGGTTCCAAACAGCACGACGGTGGCAACGGCCGCACTGGTCTGATGCCCTTTGGCCTTTACAATCGGTTCGAATGCCATAATGGCCGCTGCCCCGCAAATAGCGCTTCCTGCACCGGTGAGCATGGCCGTTTGCCTGTCCATGCCGAGTAAACGCACCCCGATGACATAAGCTAGCAGCAGGGTGCTGCTCATCGTGATTGAAGCCGTTGCCAAACCACTCCATCCAATGGCCAGTAATTGCTGAAAGGTAATGTAGAAGCCATACAAAATCACTGCCAGGCGCAGAACTTTACGGGCGGTAAAGTTGATGCCGGGTAACCATGCTTCAGGCAGGCGATGGTGCAATGTATTGGCATACATGATACCCAGTGAAATTCCGACGATTAACGGACTGATGCCGAGTTGCCGTATCCATGTCAGCTGACTGATTTGCATAGCAGCCAGGGCGAATAGCATGACAAAAAGAATGCCATTGATCGTGTCTGCACGATTGCTTCGACTGAACATCTCTTGCCTCCATCGCACCGTTATTGTTTCGGGAGACAGGATATGAGCACGGATATGTTATGAATAATGATGATTCATAATGTTATATATTATTTCCTGTGATATATTGTCGCCATGCAATTGAACACAGAGCAACTTCTCAGTTTTGTTGCATTGGTGCAAACCGGCAGTATCAGCGCCGCTGCACAGCTTCGTCATCTGACACAACCGGCAATATCCAATCAATTGAAACGGTTGCAGGATAGTATCGGCCTGTCGTTGTATCGTCGTCAGGGGCGTGGTTTGGTATTGACCGGAACAGGAGAGGCGTTTTATCGCTATGCGCTTGATGTACAACAATCCTTGCATGAAGCTGAAGCTTTTGCTGATGCCTTGCATGGGTTTGATGCTGGTCGTGTGTATCTTGTCGCCAGTCAGACCATTGCCGGATCATTGTTACCGGCTGCATTGGTGGCATTTCGCGAGCTGGCACCGCGTATTGAAATCTTTATCGATAGCAGTAACAGCCGCCAGGTGTTTGAACAGATTGGCGATCATGATCTGGGGCTGGTGGAAAGCCCTTTGCCGGCATCCGTGCCTGACTGTTGCAAGGTTGTGCCGCTTGGGTATGACAGAATTGTTGCGGTGATGCGCAATGATCATGCTTTGGCTGCCTATCAGACGGTTACACTGGATCAGTTGGCAACATATCCATTGATTTGGCGCGAACCTGGTTCCGGAACACGGGGCGTACTGGAGCAGGCATTTATGGCCGCAGGTACGCAGCATCCGGAAATTCGTCTGTGTATTGGAGGGGTGGCAGCTATGCTGGAGGCCGTCCGTCAGGGGCTGGGGATTGGTGTGGTATCCCAGTTCTGTTTGCCGACTGGTGAACATATGCTGAGCACGCGTCCGTTACAGCCATCATTGCAACGGCCTATGAGTTTGTTGGTGCCCGCTCATGCTTCTCCTGTCGCGAAAAAGTTTGCAGATTTTCTTGTTCCCTATCTGCAAGCCCGACTGAGTTCGGAATGACTTATGGGACAAGTTGCACTAGCAGGAAGAATATTTAGTCGTGTGAGGCGCGAGATGCTTTTTCCTCATGGCCGGATATGCCAAAGCGGCGTGCCAGCTCCTGCAGTACATCATCGGCAGAAAGGCCCTTTTCGGCTAACATCACCATGGTGTGAAACCAGAGATCGGCGGTTTCGTAGATAATTTGTTCGCGATCATTGTTTTTTGCGGCAATAATCGTTTCCACGGCTTCCTCGCCGATTTTTTCGAGCATTTTATCCGGCCTGGCATACAGTGAGGCAACATAGGAGGTCTCTGGCGATTCATTTTTGCGCGCTTCCAGTGTCTCACTTAAGAGCTGCAAAATATCAGCAGTGTTCATTTCAGAGGATCCTCCACGGTTTGCCAGTCATCATCTTCCAGGTGACGATAAAAACAGGATGCCCGATTAGTGTGGCAGGCAGGGCCGGTTTGTTCGATTTCCAGCAGTAGTGTGTCGCCATCGCAATCGAGGAAGATATCGAGAACCTTTTGCACATGGCCGGAGGATTCGCCTTTTTTCCACTGGGCCTGGCGAGAGCGGGAATAATAGTGCGCAAAGCCAGTGGCCAGCGTCTGGCGCACAGCTTCCTCATTCATCCAGGCCATCATCAGCACGCGGCCGGATGTGGCATCCTGGGCGATGGCCGGAACCAGGCCGGCCTCATTGAAGGTGATGGAGTCCAGCAAGCTCATCGGCGACTACCTAACCACAAAGGCATATTTCGCACGCTTTGCGTTTCTATGTCTTTGAGGTTCAGTTTCATGTCTTCAGCTTTTTCAGCGCGCGATTGGCAGCGGCGATGGTGGCGTCGATATCCTCATCGCTGTGCGCAGCGGACATGAAGGCCGCTTCATACTGGCTGGGTGCGAGATAAATGCCTTCATCGAGCATGGCATTGAAGAAACTGCCGAAGAATGCCAGATCGCAATGCGTGCTCACATCGGCACCGCAGCGTACGGCATCGAGTTCGGTGAAAAATACTGTGAACATGGCGCCAACCTGATTGGCCACGGCAGGAACACCGGCCTCGCGGCAGCCGGCCAGCAGGCCTTCAACCAGACGTGTGGTCTTGTCCTCAAGGGCATCATAAAAACCGTCCGTGCGCAGGCGGCTCAGGGTTTCGAGTCCTGCACGCATAGCCAGTGGATTGCCGGAGAGGGTGCCGGCCTGATAGACCGGACCATCCGGTGAAATGCGGCGCATGATGTCCTCGCGGCCGCCATAGGCGCCAACCGGCAGGCCGCCGCCAATGATTTTGCCCAGGCAGGTCAGGTCCGGCATGATACCGAAACGCTGTTGTGCGCCACCGGAAGCTACGCGAAAGCCGCACATAACCTCATCGAAAATCAGCAGGGCGCCTTCCTTATTGCAGATATCTCGCAGGGCTTGCAGGAAGCCGGTGGAATACAGATCCATGACGCCGGTATTACCAGGCACTGGCTCGACGATGATGCAGGCGATTTCCTCCTTATTTTCAGCAAACAATGCTTTTACAGCATCGATATCGTTGAATGGTGCGGTTAACGTCAGTTTGGCATAATCCGCCGGTACGCCGGCCGAATCCGGTTCACCAAATGTGGCAGCACCGCTGCCGGCCTTGACCAGGAACCCATCAGCATGGCCGTGATAGCCACCATCGAATTTGATGAATTTGTCACGTCCGGTAAAACCGCGTGCCAGACGCAGTGCACTCATCGTTGCTTCGGTGCCTGAATTGACGAAACGAATCACTTCGATGGATGGCACCATGTCGATAACCAGTTCAGCCAGTTCGATTTCCAGCTCGCAGGGTGCACCAAAGCTCATACCTTTGGCTGCAGTTTCCTGTACGCCGCGTACCACGTCCGGATGGGCATGTCCGAGGATCATCGGCCCCCAGGAGCCGACATAATCGATATAGGCATTGCCATCGACATCATAGACTTTGCTGCCTGCGGCATGGTCGAAGAAACGAGGTGTTCCACCCACACCCTTAAAGGCGCGTACGGGTGAATTGACGCCGCCAGGTAACAGGCGTTTGGCGTGTTCGAAATCGGATTGAGACTGTTGAATGGACATGCTGTTTCCTTGATCGTTGAAATGGGGGATGCGACGTTAGAAAGCGAGCCGTCCGATGTCAAACAGGAAGCGTTATTTTCCTATCCAGATATCATCCATATGCAGTTGTTTTCGTAATTCCGTAGCCTTTTTCTGTGCCGCTTCCTTGCTGGCAAAGCCCGGAATGTAGATGCGATACCAGGTCTTGCCCTTAATCTGTAGCGGGGCGTAGGCGGCAGGTACGCCCAGTGCCTGCAGACGTTCGGTCTCCTTGCGAATTGCCTTCTCGGAGGTGCCGGAAACCAGGTTGACTTTCCATGGGGCATTGCCTGTCTGTGCGAGAGCAGGATGTGTAGTTTTGTCGCTGTCCAGTGCTGGCGTATGATTGGCCGCTGGCTCCGCTTCCATTGCAGGCTGAGGTGTTGCAGCGGGTTTAACTGCAGCAGCCGGAGGTGTTTCCTCTTTGGCGGCTTCCGGTTGTCCGTCGGTCGTCTTTACCTGCGAGGGAGTTGACTCAGCATTTGCCGATGGTTCGTTAGCGGGCGGTTCGACTGCGGATGATGTGCTCTCGCTGCTTGCCTCTTCGTGATCGTCTGTTGTTTTTTCCGGGGTGCCTTTTAATCGCGCCAGATCATCGAGGTGCTGTTCGATGTCTGTCTGGCGGTTGTTGAGCAGGGCCATGGCTTCATGGGTTCTGGCCATTTGTGCATGCATGATTGCGATCTGATTTTCTACCTCATCCATGCGATGGTTTTGTGCAAAAGCAATCCACAGAGCGGCGGCCGCAATGATACAGGCAATCAGGCCGCTGACAGAGAAAGGCAGTTTACGAGGCGTTGCCGGTTTGGATGGACGTTCAAATTTTTCGCCGGAAGCCGTTTTCTGAAAAGGTGTTGCTTCCCTTGCGGGAATGATTTCATCCAGGCCGGCAACATCAGTAGTTTGTTTTTTGTCACTCATGGATCATTCTCCGTCGATGTATATGCTTTTGGCATAGCGATGCCTGATCTGGCCTGCTTGCCGGCTGATCCTCAAGCCCGCCGGAAAGCAGGTGTTCGTTTTCGTTACTGGGCTACCTTGCTTTCCAGCCCGTGAATCATCATTTCCAGTTGGCTTAATGATATGATGGTTGGCTCCTGGTTCGGTTTTTTGAGGTAAATAGTCGTACCGCCACGGCTTTCAACAACGGTCTGCTCTCGGTATTCCTTGCCATGTACGTGTTCGACGGCATTAAGGTAGAGCCTCCTCAAAAACATCCATCTACCATCCAGTGGAAGCGTCCGCGAAGCGG
>CAZTGM010000007.1:0-43518 GCA_964613235.1 uncultured Zetaproteobacteria bacterium
TCTTTATCTATTTCGCACTCATCATCGATAACATCAAATTAATGTGAACACGCCCCAATGAGTAACAGCAATTCGCCCAGGTTGAGGTAGAGTTCATTTTTCAGCATCGTCGCGGAAGGTACGAGCAGGGTGGGGAGGAAAACCAGCAGCAACACGATGGCTTCAACCAGTGCCAGTTCCAGATGGCCTTCCGCGTAATTAAGCAGACCCATCAGCATGAGAACGGGTATCACGATTCCCAGAATGGCCTTCAGCTGGGCAACACGCTGGGGAACGGGTACCGCATATTCATTATCAGGCCGGCGTAAACCGATTTGCTTCATGTTACTCCTTCCCATTGTATTACATTATAGACTCAGGCAGGGGTAAAATAAAGTATTGTGATGCAAATCACAAATAACCCCTGGCGATAAGGGAGTATATTGCTCCGGATTGCAAACCGGAGTAGAATGCTCCGCATTGATGGTGATGACATGCTGAGATTAACCAAACTGACCGATTACGGTATTCTGCTGATGACGCACATGGCCAGTCCGTCGGGCGGGCTGATTTCCTCGCAGGAACTGGCCGAGGCGACGCGCGTGCCGGCAACAACGGTGAGCAAATTGCTGCAATCCCTGCTGGCTGCCGGTCTTCTGGAAAGCGTGCGCGGCGCACATGGAGGTTATCGTCTGTCACGTGCGCCGGATGCGATCAGTATCTGCGACATCATCGATTGCTTTGAAGGGCATATCGCCCTGACCGAGTGTAATCTGGAAGATGCTCATTGCGATCAGTCGGCGGTCTGTTCCACCAGCAATAACTGGAAAAAGATCAATCGTGCTGTGCGCCAGGCCTTGCAATCTATCTCGCTGGCGGATATGAGCCGGCAGGATTTTATGCCGGTATTTCAGTTGCAACGAATGCTACCCTTGATGGAGGTGCGCCATGACGCCACTTAAACCGGAGCAGGCTGCAGCCCGGGAATATCAGGCCGGTTTCGTTACCGATATCGAGACGGATACGCTGCCGCCGGGGCTGAACGAGGATGTCATCCGCCATATCTCGGCGAAGAAGGATGAGCCCGACTGGCTGCTGCAATGGCGTCTGGAGGCATTTCGGCACTGGCAGACGATGAGTGAGCCGCGCTGGGCTGCAGTCGATTATCCGCCCATCGATTATCAGTCCATTTCCTATTATTCGGCGCCGAAGTCGAAGGATGACGGACCGAAAAGTCTGGATGAGATCGATCCAAAATTGCTGGAAACCTATGAAAAGCTCGGCATTCCATTGCGCGAGCAGGAAATGCTGGCCGGTGTGGCTGTGGATGCGGTGTTTGATTCGGTATCGGTGGCGACGACATTCAGGGAAAAACTGGCCGAGGTCGGCGTCATTTTTTGCCCGATTTCGGAGGCTGTTCGCGAGCATCCGGAACTGGTGCGGCAATACCTCGGCAGCGTTGTGCCGCAGGGCGACAATTTCTATGCGGCGCTGAATTCGGCCGTGTTCACCGATGGTTCGTTTGTGTATATCCCGAAGGGCGTGCGTTGTCCGATGGAGCTGTCCACCTATTTCCGTATCAATGCGAGCAATACAGGTCAGTTCGAACGCACGCTGATTATTGCCGATGAAGGTGCCTATGTGTCCTATCTTGAGGGCTGTACGGCGCCGCAACGTGATGAAAACCAGTTGCATGCGGCCGTTGTGGAACTGGTGGCGCTGGATGATGCACAGATCAAATATTCGACGGTGCAGAACTGGTATCCGGGCGATGAAAACGGTGTTGGCGGCATCTATAATTTCGTCACCAAGCGTGCTGATTGCCGTGGCGCGCGTTCGAAGGTGTCGTGGACGCAGGTGGAAACAGGCAGTGCAATTACCTGGAAATATCCGTCCTGCATCTTGCGCGGTGATGATTCGGTCGGTGAATTCTATTCGGTGGCCCTGACCAAGATGTATCAGCAGGCCGATACCGGCACAAAGATGATTCACATCGGAAAAAACACACGCAGCACGATTGTCTCCAAGGGCATTGCTGCCGGCCATGGGCAGCAGTCCTATCGCGGGCTGGTACGCATCGGCAAGGATGCGCATGGCGCGCGCAACTATACACAGTGTGATTCTTTACTTATCGGGGACAAGTGTGGTGCGCATACCTTTCCCTATATCGAGGTCAAAAACCCGGATGCGGTTATGGAGCATGAAGCGACAACCTCGAAAATCGGCGAGGATCAGCTGTTTTACTGTCGTGCGCGCGGCGTGCCTGAGGAGGATGCGGTCAACCTCATCGTCAATGGCTTCTGCAAGGATGTGTTTAACGAGTTGCCGATGGAGTTCGCCGTGGAGGCCAATCGACTCATGGAAGTTTCGCTCGAAGGTGCGGTGGGATAAAAAAAAGAATTCACCACGAAACACATGAAGAAATGCTTTAAAGGTTTTCCTTCGTGCTCTTTGTGTCCTTCGTGGTAAAAAAAGGTTTTTTATATGCTAAAGATTGAAAATTTACATGTCAGTGTTGATGACAACGCTATACTGAAAGGCATCAACCTGGAGGTCGGGGCAGGTGAGGTTCATGCCATTATGGGGCCGAATGGCTCGGGCAAGAGCACGCTGTCGAATGTTATCGCCGGTCGTGATGGTTATGAGATCACGCAGGGCTCGATTTGCTACAAGGGTAAAAACCTGCTTGAAATGGCGCCGGAAGAACGGGCCTGGGAGGGTATATTCCTTGCTTTCCAGTATCCGGTAGAAATTCCGGGCGTGAACAATACCTACCTGCTCAAGGCGGGCGTCAATGCCAGGCGCAAACATCAGGGTCTGTCCGAGCTCGATGCCATGGATTTCATGCAGATGGTGAAGGAGAAGGCGGAACTGGTCGAACTCGATCCATCTTTTCTGTCGCGTGGCGTCAATGAAGGCTTTTCGGGCGGTGAAAAGAAGCGTAACGAAATTTTCCAGATGGCCGTGCTGGAACCGGATCTGGCGCTGCTTGACGAGACCGATTCGGGACTTGATATCGATGCCCTGCGTGTGGTTGCCGGCGGCGTGAACAGACTGCGTTCTGCAGAACGCTCCATTGTCATGGTCACGCATTACCAGCGACTGCTCGACTATATTCAGCCGGATGTTGTGCATGTGCTGGTGGATGGGCGCATTCTCAAAAGTGGTGACAAGGACCTGGCGCTGGAGCTTGAAGCACGCGGTTACGACTGGGTGCGCGAAGAGGCAGGCGCATGAATGCCATCGTCGCACAACTGCGTGAACAGGCGCGTAGCGCCTTCCAGCGGCACGGTTTGCCGACGACGCGGCTGGAACACTGGAAATACACCGATGTCAAACGGGCCATGGCGCCGTTTGTCGATCATTTGCTACAGCCGGAAGAGGCGGGGGTGGTTGAAGTTGCTGACGATGTCCTTGCGGCATTGGCCATTGGTGGTCTGGACGTGTACCGCATCGTGCTGGTGGACGGCATCGTGCAACAGCAGGCATCCACATTGCCGGCAGGTGTCAGGTTCGAATCATTGGCGGCATTGCTGGCAGCGCAGCCTGAACAGGGCATTGAGCCGTTGCAGTTTGACGAGCAGGCACCGCTATTCAGCGGTTTTGTGGCGCTGAATGCCGCACTTGCACGCGACGGTGTCGGCATCTTTGTGGATGATGATATCCGTCTGGACAAGCCGCTGTACCTGCTGCATGTGAGTACCGGCAAGGTGGCGCATATCTGCCATGGCATGCATATCGGCAGGCATGCCGAGGCCACGATTATCGAGCATTATGTCGGGCTTGATGATGCTGCAGGCCTGACGAACAGCATCAGCCAGTTGCGCCTGGCTGACGGAGCCACTCTGCACCATGTTCGCCTGCAACAGGAATCGGCCAGACAGACTCATGTCGGCCGCGTTGCGGTGCAACAGGGGCGCGACAGCCGTTTCACCTCGCATTCGATTGCACTGGGTGCGGCCATGTCGCGCGTCGACATCATCGCGCAACTGGCCGGGGAAGGCGCGGCATGTCGGCTGGACGGGCTGTATCTGATAAACGGCCGTCAGCATGCCGATCATCATACGGTAATTGAGCATCAGGTGCCGAACTGCACCAGTCGCGAGATGTATCGCGGTGTGATGGACGGGCGCTCACGGGCTGTGTTCAATGGCCGTGTTGTTGTACACAAGGGAGCGGTGAAAACCGATTCTTCGCAGTCCAATGCCAATCTTCTGCTCTCTGGCAAGGCCGAAATCGATACCAAGCCGGAGCTGGAAATCTACAACGATGATGTCAAATGCGCGCATGGCGCCACGATCGGACAACTGGACGAGGCACAGCTGTTTTACCTGAAATCGCGCGGCCTGTCGCAGGATGAGGCGCGTCAGCTGCTGACCTTTGCCTTTGCCGATGAGGTGCTGACCGGCATCGATATCCCGGCCCTGCGCCGCCATATCGAGCATGCGGCATTCAGCAAGTTGCCGCATGGCGAGGATATTGAGGACATGCTGGCTGATCATGTGGGCGGGGAGTTTATGGCATGAATTTTGATCTCGAACAGATTCGAAGTGAATTTCCGGTGCTGCACCAGCAGGTCTATGGTCGCGATCTCGTCTATCTCGATAATGCGGCGACGACGCAGAAACCGCAGGCCGTTATCGATGCCGTGCGTCATTATTATGAGCATGACAATGCCAATGTGCATCGCGGTGTGCATGCTCTTTCCGAGCGCGCCACGGCTGCTTATGAGGCAGCGCGCGAAACCTTGCGCGTATTGATCAACGCGAAATCGACGCGCGAGATCGTGTTCGTCCGCGGCGCGACCGAGGCCATCAATCTCGTTGCCGCCAGCTGGGGTGGCGACAATATTGGTGCGGGTGACGAGGTGCTGGTCACCGAAATGGAACACCATTCCGATATCGTGCCCTGGCAGATGCTGTGCGATCGGGTCGGTGCCACGCTGAAGGTGCTGCCAATCAATGATCGCGGCGAATTATGTATGGATGAACTGGACGGACTGCTTACCGAGCGTACAAAACTCGTTGGTGTGGTTCACCTCTCCAATGCGCTGGGTACGGTCAATCCGGTGGCCGATATTATTGCCAAAGCCCATGCCGCGGGTGCGAAGGTGCTCATCGATGGAGCGCAGGCCGTGGCGCATATGCGCGTCGATGTGCAGGCACTTGATTGCGATTTCTATGTTACCAGTGCGCACAAGATGTACGGACCGACCGGTATCGGTATCCTCTATGCGAAAGAAGCTCTGCTTGATTCGATGCCTCCGTATCAGGGCGGCGGCGACATGATTACGATGGTTACGTTCGAGGAAACGCAGTACAACGAATTGCCATTCAAATTCGAGGCAGGCACGCCCAATATCGCCGGTGCCATCGGTTTTGCTGTAGCTGCCGACTGGCTGATGGCAAAGGATGTGGATGTGCTTGCCGCACACGAGCAGGCATTGCTGGCCTATGCCACGGACAAGGCCCGGGATTTCGGGGGCTTAAGGCAGATCGGCACAGCAGCCAACAAGGCGACGGTGCTGTCGTTCACGATTGATGGTGTGCATCCGCATGATCTGGGTACGATCCTCGATCGCGAAGGGGTGGCTATCCGTGCCGGACATCATTGCGCCATGCCGGTGATGCAGCATTTCGGCGTGCCGGCCACTGCGCGTGCATCTTTTGCGGCCTATAACAGCAGGGGCGAGGTCGATGTATTGTTTGCGGCCCTGGCCAAAGCGCGGGATATGTTCGCATGAGCGGGAGTATGCATGTTTGATTTGAGAGACCTGTACCAGCAGGTGATTGTCGATCACAACAAGAGCCCGCGTAATTTCGGCAAGCTGGAACACTATAATCATGAAGCCGATGGCTATAATCCGCTATGCGGTGACAAGCTGCATATCTACCTTGATGTCGATGCGGACGGGCACATTGTCGATGTATCGTTTGAGGGTGAGGGATGCGCCATTTCCGTGGCCAGTGCATCATTGATGACTGAGGCGATGAAGGGCAAGAGCGTGCAGGAGATGCAGTCATTGTTCAACGCCTTTCAGCATATGGTTACGGCAGCTCCGTCCGAGTTTCCCGACGCGGACAGGTTGGGCAAGCTGGCCGTGCTGGCCGGCGTGCGTGAATTCCCCAGTCGTATCAAGTGCGCGACGCTGTGCTGGCATACGCTGAAGGCGGCGACGGAAGACTCCGGCAAGGTGGTGAAAACCGAATGACAGTACAGGAAGTGATTACGACAACGCGGGATGTGGATGCGGTGCTGATTCCGCTGGGCACGCCGGTGGTGATTCCGGCAGGCGCCCAGTTGCGCATTACGCAGGAACTGGGCGGATCGTATACCGTGGCTGTAGGTGGAAATCTGGCGCGCATCGAGGGCAAGGATGCCGATGCGCTGGGCCTGGTGGAAGCCACAGCAGATACAGCAGGGGATGCTTCTACCACGAAGGATGACAAGCCCGTCACCGGGCCGGTGAATGAGCAGGAACTCTGGCAGGTGCTGAAAACCTGTTACGATCCCGAGATTCCGGTAAATATTGTCGATCTGGGGCTGGTTTACGATTGCCATGTTGTTGATACCGATGATGGCGGCAATCATGTCGACATCATCATGACCCTGACTGCACCCGGTTGTGGCATGGGGCCGTTTATCGTTGAGGATGTGCGACAGAAGGTGTTGTCCGTGGCAAATGTCACGGATGTGCATGTCGAACTGGTGTTCGACCCGCCCTGGGATCGTTCGATGATGAGCGATGAAGCACGTCTGCAACTGGGGATGTTCTGATGAGCGAATGGATCGATGTGGCGACTGTCGAGGCCCTTCCTGTCGGTACGTGCAAGGTTGTTGCCACGGATGTCGGTGATATCGCCGTATTCAATCTGGACGGGCAACTGTATGCCATCGAGGATGTCTGCACGCACGATGGTGGCGAGCTGGCCAGCGGTTGCGTGGAGGGTGATGAGATCATCTGTCCGCGCCATGGTGCGCGTTTCTGCATTAAAAACGGCAAGGCGCTGACGCCGCCGGCTTATGAGGATGTGGAATGTTTTCCGGTGCGCATCGAGCAGGGTGTGGTGCAAGTCGATATTGAGGACTGAGCACGGGCTCAGTCGTGCTGCATGTTTCGTATCAGGTCGGTCATTTCCTCTGAGGTCAGGGGGCGGCTGAACAGGAATCCCTGCACCTCGTCGCAGCCTTCGCCCTTGAGAAATTGCAATTGCGCCTCGGTTTCCACGCCTTCGGCAAGCACCTTCATGCCCAGTGCGTGAGCCATGGCGATGGTGGAACGCACAATGGCACAATCTTCCATATCTCCGGGAAGACTCTTGATGAATTCCCGGTCGATTTTCAGCGTATTGGCCGGAAAGCGCTTCAGATAGGACAAGGAAGAATAGCCGGTGCCGAAGTCATCAATGGAGATGGAGACGCCGGCATTGGCAAGTTGCTGCATGATACGCGTGGCAAGAACAGGGTCATGCATGGCGGCGGTTTCGGTGATTTCGATTTCCATCCATTCCGGTTTGGCGCCGGCCTGTTTGATGATGTCGATGATTTCTTCGGCCATCCCTTCATTCATTAACTGTACGGCGGAGATGTTGACAGCGATGCGGCCGACACGAAGGCCCTGTTCTTCCCATTGCCGCGCCTGCAGGCAGGATTTGAACATGATCCAGTCGGCAATCGGACGGATGTAGCCGGTTTCCTCAGCCAGGTGAATGAATTCATTGGGTTGCACCATGCCGAGTACGGGGTGCTTCCAGCGTACCAGACTTTCAAAGCCGCTGATGCGATTATCGGACAGACAGTGTTTGGGCTGGTAGTAGACGGGGAAAACGGAATCGCTGTCATCATGGCTCATGGCCCCGGCTTTGGCCAGGTAATGCAGCTTCAGGGCGCCCCTGTCGACGATCTGGCTGAGATCCTGTTCCAGCGCCAGAATACGACGCGCTTCTTCCTCGATTTCGCCCGAGAAATAGTGGATATCCGAATGGTTCTTTTTGGCGTGATACATGGCTGCATCGGCGTGCTTGAGCAAGGTGTCGGCATCCTCGCCATCATCCGGATAGCTGGCAATGCCGATGCTGGTGCCGACAGTGACATCCTGTTGCGGCAGATGAATGGGTTCCTGCAGCGAGAACAGGATTTTCTTGGCTACGTTCAGTGCCGTTTCGCCCCTGGCTTTCGGCAGTAAAACAGCGAATTCATCGCCGCCCAGCCTGGCGGCCGTATCCGATTCGCGCAGGAATCGGCGGAATCGTTTCGCGGTTTGTTTCAGCACTTCATCGCCGGCATCATGGCCCAGCGTATCATTAATCAGTTTGAAGCGGTTCAGATCCATGAACAGGACGGCCAGCTGCGTTTTCTCACGTCTGGCCATGGCAATGGCATGGTGCAGGCGGTCGATAAACAGGCGTCGGTTGGGTAATTCCGTCAGGGCATCATAGTATGATAGCTGGGTCAGGTTTTTTTCGGCCTGGTAACTGGTGATCATCAGCGCAAAGACTTCTTCCAGATGCGACATCAGATCAATAAATTCGTCCGGAGTCTCGCTATCCGGCCGGAGCTGCAGATGCAGTACGGCCAGCACCTCACCCTGATGCGTTACTTGCAGGCAGAAAAAGTGTCCGAGGGCCGCATCCAGGTTATTGGGGCAGGTGCCGATTCGTTTATCGATCATCGGTTCGCACTGCAGGCAGGTACCATTGACCAGCATGTTCCGGTTCTCCCGTTCTTCGGCATTCCAGCCATGCGCTGCAATCAGGGTGAAATGATCACCTTCATGCAGGTACAGGCTGCCGCTGCCGGCAAGCACATGCCAGGGCTCATCAAACAGCAGTTCCAGCATTTCCTGCATGCGCTGCGGCAAGGGTGAAGGTTGCTGGCTGATCTGGCGCAATTGCAACAATGTCTGGCTGGACCATTCCCGGATGAGGCGGTCGGAGATGTTGCGCAGGGTAATGGAGT
Source organism: uncultured Zetaproteobacteria bacterium (assembly GCA_964613235.1). Classification (GTDB taxonomy): domain Bacteria; phylum Pseudomonadota; class Zetaproteobacteria; order Mariprofundales; family Mariprofundaceae; genus J005. Next base: position 8,938 of record CAZTGM010000007.1, read on the forward strand.
AGCGTTTCTGCCCTTCAGCCAGAAAGCTTTCGACCTGACATTCGCATGGAATGAGCTCACCGCTGTGTGTGCGGATGGAGAGTTGTTGCAAGTCATCGATGAGAGTTTGCATTTTGTCACCGGAGATGTCGGAAAACAGTGGCTGAAACTGACGCCAGGTGCTTTCGGGCAGCAGGTCGTGCATGCCCAGTTCGGGCCAGATCTCCGATGAATAACCAAACAGTGCATGGGCTGCAGGATTGGCACGCAGGATCATGCCGCGGTCATCGGCGAGCAATACGGCATCGGTCGAATGATCAATCACCGAGGCCAGTTCCTGATGTTGCAGTTCGAGCGTGCGAGTTTGTTCGCGTACTTTTCTGTTCAGCAGGTCGATGCTACGGTTTCTGTTCAGCAGAGACAGTGTAAACATCAGCGTGACCAGCATGCCGAGCAATAACACCAGCTGTGACATTTTATTAATATGCTGTTCCACCCATGCTTTCAGCGGGATCATGCGCACATGACAGCGCAATGAGCCGATATCAAAATCATGTTGCACGACCCAGGGTGAGTCGGTCAGGGCTTCACCTTGATTTCGGGATTCGAAAAGCATCAGGGATTGACCACCCTGTCTGGCGGATATTTCAAGGTTGAAGCCGCCCATTTGTGTTTGCGTGAGTGCAAGATAGATCAGCTTGGAGATATTCCAGTCCGAAATAATAACATGCTGTTGGCGGGTATGAAGTGCATGGATGTGACGCGCGACCCAGATGCCCTGCGAGTTTTTGAACAGTTGCATGGTGGTGTTGCTTTTGAGTGCGTACTGCAGCATTCCGGAGGTGATTGCGGGGTCAAATACGCCAGCGCCGGTGTGGAACTTCGAGGCCGGCAGAGTCTTCCAGGAGGCGGTTGCCGGGAAAATGGCCATGCCTTTCAATTTGCCGGGATGCAGCCTCATGATGGCATGTGCAAGGGCGCGCTGGTGGTCAGGTGTAAAGTTATTTTCAATGTTGATCTCTGCTTCGGCCAGTGCTGCGATTTCGCGAGTGGAGATAACATGTTCTTCCAGAATGGAGCGAATGAGGCTGGTTTGCAGGGCTGCGCGATGTTCGATGGTTTGCCGGATAAAACGTTTTTCGGCTTCGTCCACATGCCGATAGCCAAACCAGGTAATGGCCGTACCGGCAATCAACGGCAAGATCCACAGCATTCGGTTCATTGTGGATATCTGACGCATGGGCAATGCGGATGATTGCTCAGTCATCGCTTGATATCTAACATGGTCTCAGCTCCGGTTTGTTTCATCCATCATCCCCTGCCGAGTTATCCTAGCAGATGGATTGGTGCGCGGAAAGTCCAGTGACAATTCCGATTGGACAGGCTATCAATCCTGCGCATACTTTGGCAATGTCAGATCGCAAGCGCCTGGTATATTCGACAGAGACAGGATCGTTGCGTAAACGCAGCAAACAAACGAAATCGTCTGCCGATACAACGGCGATTCGTAAGGCCGGAAAACAGGGTGTGCGCATTCGCCGGGAAAGCAAGGGACGCGGAGGCAAGACGGTATCGGTTATTGACGGGCTGGCGCTAAATGAGGCGGAGGCCCGCGTACTGCTGAAACGACTGAAAGGGCGGCTGGGGACAGGTGGCGCTTTCAAGAACGGTGTGCTGGAGATACAGGGCGACCATCGCGAGGCCTTGCGCAGCTTGCTTGAGGCGGAAGGGTATGCGGTTAAACTGGCCGGTGGCTGAGTGCGGGAGGGAACCATGAAACAGACAACAACCGAACTGGAGATGGATGTCGGGCAGTTATATCGGGAAGAGGTCATCACGGACCTGAAAATTGGAACCATTCGTTGCCTGATTCCTGTCGCAGTTGATGGCAGCAGGGATAACGAACGGGATATCCAGTATTCGGGGCAGACCCAGGTGATGACACCGGCAGGCCCGATGCCGGTCAGTTTTGAGATTGAAGCGGAAAATCTGGCGGAAGCCGTACAGGGTTTTGCCGCTGCTGCGCAGGCGGCGCTGGAAGAGACGGTGCGTGAGCTGGAGGAATATCGCAGAAAAGCGGCTTCCGGCATCGTTGTGCCGGGCGCCGAGGATGTGTCCCGTCTGGGTGGTTCAGGCCTGATCAAATCCTGATTTTCTGCTGGCACTCTGGCCCAAAGAGTGCCAATTAATGGTTGACAGCATGATGATATGCGCCAATGATTGGCACTCCCTGCGGGTGAGTGCTAACTTTTCCGCGGGGAGGGCTTGAATCCCGATTTGGGAGCCCTATAACAGTTTCATTACAACATAACAGGAGTGAGAACGATGGCAACAAAGGTTCGTCCTTTACATGATCGTGTAATCGTCCGTCGTCTGGACGAAGAACAGAAATCGGTTGGTGGCATTATTATCCCCGACTCGGCCAAGGAAAAGCCGTTGCAGGGTGAAGTGCTTGCCGTTGGTAAGGGAAAGATTCTTGAAAACGGCGAGGTTCGCCCGCTTGATGTCAAGGCCGGTGACCGCGTGATTTTTTCCAAATATGCGGGTACGGAAATCAAGCTGGACAGTGAAGAAGTACTGATGATGCGCGAGGATGACATCCTCGGCGTGGTCGAGTCCTGATCCCGACCTGAAAGGGCATCATTGCCCTGCAAGAGACAACAGGGGCGCCCATGTCGGCGGCCCGCAAAACACTAAATGATAGATAGGAGAAGAAGAATGGCTGCAAAAGACATTCGTTTTGGAGAAGACGCCCGCGCCAAGATGATGGCCGGTGTGAACAAACTCGCTGATGCTGTAAAGGTAACATTGGGCCCGAAAGGCCGTAATGTTGTGCTTGACAAATCCTGGGGTGCACCGAACATCACCAAGGACGGTGTATCGGTGGCCAAGGAAATCGAACTGGAAGACAAGTTTGAGAACATGGGCGCGCAGATGGTCAAGGAAGTAGCCTCGAAGACGGCCGACATTGCCGGTGACGGTACGACGACGGCGACGGTGCTGGCCCAGGCCATTGCCCGCGAAGGCGTGAAAGCCGTTGCGGCAGGTATGAATCCGATGGATCTGAAGCGCGGTATCGACAAGGCTGTGAATGTCGTGGTCGATGCGCTGAGCGATATTTCCAAGGATGTGAAGAATCAGGAAGAAATCGCCCAGGTGGGTACGATTTCCGCCAATGGCGATGCTGAAATCGGCGCGATTATTGCCGATGCCATGGACAAGGTCGGCAAGGAAGGCGTGATCACCGTGGAAGAGGCCAAGGGCCTGGAAACGGAACTGGATGTTGTCGAAGGCATGCAGTTTGATCGTGGTTATCTGTCGCCGTATTTCGTGACCGATGCCGAGCGCATGGAAGCCGAGCTGAAGGATCCGTACATTCTTCTGCACGAAAAGAAGATCTCCAATATGCGTGATCTGTTGCCGGTGCTGGAGAATGTTGCCCGCTCAGGCAAGCCATTCCTGATTATCGCTGAGGATATCGAAGGCGAGGCTCTGGCAACGCTGGTGGTCAACAAGATGCGCGGTGTGCTGAATGTGGCTGCCGTGAAGGCACCGGGCTTCGGCGACCGTCGCAAGGCAATGCTGGAAGACATGGCCATTCTGACCGGCGGCAAGGTGATTTCCGAAGAGCTGGGTCTGAAGCTGGAGAGTGTCACGCTGGAAGATCTCGGCACGGCAGGTTCCGTCAAGATCACCAAGAACGATACGACTATCGTTGATGGTGCCGGTGACAAGGCCGACATCGAGGCTCGCGTAGCCCAGATTCGACGCCAGATCGAGGACACAACCTCCGACTACGACCGTGAGAAGCTGCAGGAACGCCTGGCCAAGCTGGCCGGCGGTGTTGCCGTGATCAAGGTCGGTGCGGCGACGGAAGTAGCCATGAAGGAGAAGAAGGACCGCGTGGATGACGCATTGCATGCAACGCGTGCTGCCGTTGAAGAAGGCATTGTGCCAGGTGGTGGTGTTGCGTTGATTCGTGCACGCGCTGCACTGGAGAATGTGGCGGGTGAAAACCATGATCAGGATACCGGAGTCAGCATCGTGCGTCGTGCGCTGGAAGAGCCACTGCGCCAGATTGTTGCCAATGGCGGTGGCGAAGCCTCTGTTGTAGTTAATGAAGTCATTGGTAACAGCGATTCGACCTTCGGTTACAACGCGGCTACCGAAGAGTACGGCGATGTGGTCAAGGCCGGAGTGATCGACCCGACGAAGGTGACGCGTTCGGCGCTGCAGAATGCAGCATCGATTGCCGGTCTGCTGATCACCACCGAGGCTATGGTGGCTGAAATCCCGAAGCCTGAAACCCCGGCACCTGCCGGCGGTGGCGATATGGGCGGCATGATGTAATCATTGCCGGATATGGCGTGCAAAGGGCGACTCATAATGAGTCGCCCTTTTTGTGTTACCTGTCGGACTTGTTTGTGGGCGGTGCAGATATCCGGCTAGTACGGCAGTTCCATGGCATAGGCATAGATGCGTGTGGATTGTTGCAGCATTTGCTGCAGCGGTTGCCACTGTGCCCACTCCTGTGAAAGCGTATTCAGCCAGGGTGAGCGGGGAAGCGAGGCCATCAACCCTCCCAGCAAGTGTTTGGCCAGACGTTCCTGCCATTTGCGTTCGCTCCTTATCCAGACGCGCTCGTATGCCTGGTCGGTAATGCCTGCCTGGCGGGCGGCGGCATCCACGGCATCATCCAGTGAGCCAATGGCATCGATCAGGTGGCGCTGCAGTGCATCGCGGGCTGTCCATACACGGCCTTCGGCAGCAAGGGCGATAGCTTCACGCGGTTGCTTGCGACCTGTGGCGACAATATCGATGAAGTGCGTATAAATATGGTCTACGCCCAGTTGGATGGCCCGCCGCAATTCTTCGGGTAAGGGGCGGTCGGGCAGCATGGCACCGGCCATATTGGCCGTGCCGAGGCCGTCACTGTGGATGCCCAGTTGTTCGAGACTGCGATGCATTTTTGCCAGTACGCCGAAGACACCGATAGAACCGGTCAGCGTGGCCGGTTCGGCCCAGATCTGGTCGGCAGCCGAGGCAATCCAGTAGCCGCCGGATGCTGCAACGCTACCTATGGAAACGATGACGGGTTTCTTGCTGCGTGCATCGATGACGGCCTGGCGAATGGTTTCGGATGCCAGGGCGCTGCCGCCGGGGCTGTTCAGACGGATGATCAGAGCCCGGTATTGCTCATCATCAGCGGCCTGATGGATTTGCCGGGACAGACTGGCTGCGCCAATGGAGCCTTCCGGCTGCTCGCCTTCAAGAACGGGGCCGTTGGCGATGATGATGCCGATGCGGGACTTGTCGTTCTCTGCAGGGAGATCGATGGATGGATGAGAGTATTGTCGGTAATCGATTTGCTTGGGCAGGGAGGATGCGTCGACATTGAGCAGGGCGGCCAGGGTTTGCTGTGTCTGGTGGGTATCACCCAGCTGGTCGACCAGACCGTTTTGCAGGGCCAGCCGGGCAGCGTCACCACCGCTGGCCTGCATGAAAGGTTCCGGATGATCGGCCAGACGCTGAATCAGGCCCGGTGCCAGTTGTCGATATTTGCGGATATTGTTCTTGTATTGCAGCCAAAGCTGTTCAAGCCATTGCCGGTTGGCCTCGCGTGCTGCAGCAGACATATCATCGCGAATCAATGGTTCGGCGGCGGATTTGTATTTTCCCGCATGCACCAGATGCACATCAATATGCAGGCTGTTCAGGGCCTGATGAAAATAGTTGCGATAGATGCCGAAGCCCTTGATCTCGACCAGACCCAGCGGGTGCAGCACAATGTGATTGGCGACGGAGGCGATATAATATTGCTCCTGCGAGTAGCGATTGCCAACGCTGATAACCGGCTTGCCGCTGGCGCGGAATGATTCGATAGCGTGGCGCAACATGTCCAGACGCGCCAGGGGCGCGGGCGCAAGCTCGTCCAGTTCGAGTTGCAGGGCCTGAATATTCGGATCTGTTGCGGCATCCCGCAGCAAGCGGGTGACTTCATGCACGGGGATCTGGTTCGTGCGCGGCAGGCCCTGTAACAACAGACCGCCACCGGGCACTTCAATGCTTTCGACCAGGGATCCCTGCGGGTGAAACACGAGGATACCGCTTTGGGGCAGAGGAATGCCACTGCGTCCGCCAAGGGAAACGAATAGCAGCACCAGCAGGGCGAGAAACAGCAGATTCAGGGTGATGCGGCGAAGCAAATCCAGTCGTTCAAACCATTTGTGGAAAAAAGCGTACATGTTCAGGCCTCCTGAGCCTCATTCAATGCACTGTTGTGCTGCTTGGCAAGTGCGCCATGCGCTCTAGAGTGCCGGGCATGAATTCGCAGATCGACGCCTGGCAGGCCGTTGTGTTGTCTCTGGTGCAGGGGCTGACGGAATTTCTTCCGATTTCATCCTCTGCACATCTGGCGCTGGTGCCATTGCTGACGGACTGGCTTGATCAGGGGCTTGCGTTCGATTGTGTTGTGCACTTGGGCTCATTGACGGCTGTACTGATCTATTTCCGTCATGATGTATGGCAAATGAGTACAGGTTTTGTGCGCACGCTGCATGAGCGCCAGTGGCAGGACAATGCCGAGGGACGCATGGCCTGGCTTATCCTGCTGGCCACGATTCCGGTGGGTTTGTTTGGATTGATGTTCAAGGACTTTGTTGAGCATGACCTGCGCAGCATTGTCGTGATTGGCTTTGCCTCGGCAGGCTTTGGCCTGTTGCTGTGGTGGGCGGATCGCTTTGGTGGGCGTTGCAAACACGACGGTGACTGGACCTTGTGGCATGCCATGCTTGTCGGCCTGGCTCAGGCTGTTGCCCTGATTCCGGGCACATCGCGATCGGGCATTACCATGACCATGGCCCTGATGCTGGGTTACACGCGTCAGGCGGCAGCCCGCTTTTCGTTCCTGCTGTCCATTCCCGTCATTATGCTGGCCGGTGGCCTGAAGGTGAAGGACTGGATTGAATCATCCCATCAGGCGACTGGCGCGGATATGTTGCTGTTGGGTTATGTGTTATCGACCATGTCTGCTTGGCTATGTATTCATTATTTTCTGAAGTTTATCGAGCGAACGGGTATGGGGCCGTTTGTCCTGTATCGCATGCTGCTGGGAGCCTGGCTGTTGTGGATAGCGTTTTGATATGTTGACCTGGCCGAACATCGATCCCGTTGCCTTGCAGCTCGGTCCGCTGGCCATCCACTGGTACGGTTTGATGTATATCGCGGGTTTTGGCTGTGTCTGGTATCTGGTACGCAGGCAGTTGCAGGAATGTGGATGGTGGGAAACACGTATTTCCGAGGAGCAGTTCGAGGGACTGTTTACCTGGTTGATTCTCGGTGTGGTATTGGGTGGACGGTTGGCCTATGTGCTGTTCTACAATCCTGCCTATTACTGGCAGCACCCGCTGGAAGTGCTGTTCATCTGGCAGGGCGGCATGTCGTTTCATGGCGGCCTGCTCGGGCCTGTCATTGCCGGCTGGTGGTTCTGCCGGCGTCACGGTTTGCCTTTTATGGCGCTGGCAGATCGTTTTTTTATCGTTGCACCGATCGGGCTTGCCTTCGGGCGACTGGGCAATTTTATCAATGGCGAATTATGGGGTCGTGTCACCGATGTGCCCTGGGGCATGGTGTTTCCTGCCGCCGGCAGCGAGCCGCGGCATCCGAGCCAGCTCTACGAACTGGGGCTGGAAGGCATTGCGCTGTTTCTGCTGCTGTGGCTGACACGTCGTTATGACTGGCCGGTCGGTGCCAGGCTGGGTCTGTTTCTGGTCGGCTATGCCGTTGCGCGCATTTTCTGCGAACAGTTTCGTCAGCCCGATGCGCAGCTTGGTTTTTTGTTTGCCGGTGTGACCATGGGCATGTTGCTGTCCACTGTCATGCTGCTGGCAGGCACGGTATTGCTCTGGTATGTCTTTACACGCGCGAAACAACAGGAGCATGGCAATGGCTGAGCCGCGCATGCGTATCGTCAGCTGGAATGTAAATTCCCTTAATGTACGGCTGCCCCATGTGCTGGATTTTTTGCAGCAATACCAGCCTGATGTTCTGGCCCTGCAGGAAACCAAGCTGACTGATGACAAATTCCCCGAGGCCGATCTTAAAGCCGCCGACTATCAGGTGGTTTACTGCGGGCAGAAAACCTATAACGGCGTGGCCATCATCAGTCGCCTGCCGGCCGAAGATATTGTGACTGCCCTGCCCGGGCTGGATGATCCGCAGCGACGTTTGCTGGCTGCGACCATCAACGGGGTGCGCGTCATCAATGTGTATATCCCCAATGGTCAGCAGGTGGGCTGCGACAAGTTTGCCTACAAGATACGCTGGCTGACGGCATTGCAGGCATTTGTTCGTGAGCAATTGCAGCAATATGGCGCGCTGGTGCTGCTGGGGGATTTTAATATTGCTCCGGCGGATATCGATATTCACGATCCGGTACGCTGGCGCGATAAAATCATGTGTTCGACCAGGGAGCGGGAGCATTTCCGGCAATTGCTGGACATGGGCCTGCAGGATGCCGTGCGTCAGTTGCATCCTGATGCCGGCATGTACAGCTGGTGGGATTATCGAATGAATGCATTTCGTCGTGGCTGGGGGCTGCGTATCGACCATGTGTTGCTCAGTACTGAGTTGTGGCCGTTGGCCGCAGGCGTGGCCGATGCATTTCGTGCGCTGGAGCGGCCCAGTGATCATGCGCCGGTATGGGTAGATATACAATGAACATGGTACAGCATGACATCCATTTAGGTTGTCGGGGGCGCGGTTGCTACAATATTACCCGTCAGGTGTCTGACTGGCTTGCTGATACAGGTATCCAGGATGGCATGCTGAATCTTTTTGTGCGCCATACCAGTTGCTCGCTGATGATTCAGGAAAATGCCGATCCGGATGTGCTGGCGGATATGGAACACTTTTTCAGTTGTCTGGTGGCGGATGGTGACCCTTCCTTTCTGCATCAGGCGGAAGGGCCGGACGATATGCCGGCGCACATCCGTATGGCCCTGACACAGGTATCACTGAATGTGCCGGTACAGCGCGGTCGACTTATACTGGGTATCTGGCAGGGGATTTATCTGTATGAGCATCGTTTGCAGCCGATGACGCGTTGCATTCATCTGCACGTCATGGGGCAATGATGGCTTTACCTGACAAGCAAGCAGCACTATGCTTTTCGGCTTCTATTCCTGTCGTATTGGGCAAGTGGTGATATGGTGCTGAAAAACTTTCTGGGTGTCTTTTCCCGCGATATTTCGATTGATCTGGGAACGGCCAACACACTGATTTATGTTCGTGACGAAGGCATTGTGCTGCGTGAACCTTCCGTCGTGGCGATTTACGAGGGGGGCGGCAAGCAGGCGCGCAAGGTGCTGGCTGTCGGCGTTGATGCCAAGCGCATGCTGGGGCGTACACCGGATGCCATTTCCGCCATTCGCCCACTGAAAGACGGCGTCATTGCTGATTTCATTGTCACTGAGGAAATGCTGAAACAGTTTATTCGCAAGGTGCACAAGCGTTCATGGGGCATTGCGCCGCGTATTGTCATTTGCGTGCCGTATGGTTCAACTCCGGTGGAGCGACGTGCGATTCGTGAGTCGGCATTATCGGCAGGCGCCCGGCAGGTGTATCTGATTGAGGAACCGATGGCAGCCGCCATCGGGGCGGATTTGCCGGTGACGGAAGCCTCCGGTTCGATGGTTGTCGATATCGGTGGCGGTACGACGGAAATTGCCGTCATTTCCTATGGCGGGATCGTTTATTCGCGCTCGGTGCGGGTTGGTGGCGACAAGATGGACGAGGCCATCATCAACCATCTGCGGCGAAAATATAGTCTGTTGATCGGCTCGCCAACAGCGGAGAAGATCAAAATGGAACTGGGCAGTGCCTTTCCCCAGGAAACGCGGCGCGAGATGGAAGTCAAGGGACGCGATCTTATCAATGGTGTGCCGAAAACGCTGTTGCTCGATGATTCCGAGATTCTGGAATCGCTGACCGAGTCGGTGAATGCGATTGTCGAAGGCGTAAAAGTCTGTCTGGAGCGAACACCGCCGGAGCTGGCTGCTGATATCGTCGACAAGGGTATCATGCTGACCGGTGGCGGTTCTCTGCTGGTCGGCCTGGATCAGCTGCTGCGTGAAGAAACGGGCCTGCCGGTGACCATTGCCGAGAATCCGCTGGATTGCGTGGTGCTGGGTAGCGGTCGTGTGCTGGAAGAGCTGGATCGTATGCGGGGCGTCCTGTTTGAAGATTGATGCGCCTGCCATTGACGCAATACGCTAACGCGACGCGCTTGCCGCGCGGAAAATCATCTGTTCCGCCTCTGATATTCACGGAGTAACCCTATGACGCGATTCGATCTGAGATGGCCAGCGCTTGTTGTTCTCGCTGTCATGCTTGTGGTTGCGCTGTACCGGGTTCCGGCTGCATCCTGGCTGACGCTGGGTATGGGGCAGGTGCTCGATGTTCTGCACGCTCCGGTGCAGCAGATACAGTCATGGTCGTTGTGGTTTGAAGATCGCCAGCGTTTGCAGGCGGAGAACGAACGTTTGCGCATTCGCGTACAGCAACAGGCAGCTATTGTGCAGCAGGCTCGTTCACTGGGTGAAGAAAACCGTCAGCTCAGGGAACTCTTGCAAATCACCCATATCGAGGGTTTTCACTGGCATGCGGCCAAGGTATTGGGACGCAGCCCGGACACGATGAGTCAGCGGCTGATTTTGCAGACCGCTCATGCCAGCGAAGATGATGTTATTGTTTCCAGTGAAGGGCTGGTAGGTCTGGTTGCCAGTGCCGATCAGCAGCATGCTGTAGTGAGGACGATTCTCGATGCCTCGGTTTCGGTGCCGGTGAGCGTGCCGGGGACGGCTCTGGCAGGCCTTGTACGGGGACAGGGCGATTCGCTGGAGGTGGACTTCCTGCTATGGGAAGAAGTACCGGAAGCCGGCTCCGTACTGTATACCAGTGGTGCCGGTGGCCTGTTTCCTCCCGGCCTGGCGGTTGCCCGTATCGTTCAGGCCGAAACGATACCTGGCCAGGTGTTTGCGCATGTGACCGCCGTGCCGGCGGCGCACTGGCAGCGCGATAACTGGCTGGCCATTGCCAATCGCGGACCGGTGGGCGATGAATGATTGCCCTGCCATTGTTACTGCTGGCTGTTCTGGGCATGGCCCTGAATCTTGGCTTTTCTCTGCCGCTTGCCCAGCCGGACTGGGCCATGGCCATTTTTCTGGCATCCGTACTTGCGCATCGTGGTGCCTGGATATGGGTGGCACCGGGAGCCTTGATACATGATCTGATTCTCTATCATACGCCATGGGGGCTGTTGCCCTGGGTACTGATATTGCCCTGGCTTATGGCGCATCTTGATTTTCATTTGGGGCCGGGGCTGCCTCAGCGCATTGCCTTTATGTTGCTGGGCCTGATGCCCATGTGGTGGTATGGCTGGCAGGGCATGTCATGGCTGTTCACGATGCTATGCGTGATTCCGGCATGGTATTATTTGGCGGAGTACTATGCACAAAGGGCTTAAGATACGCTATCGCTTCAATTTCCGCATTCTGGTTTTTTATGCGGTTACGCTGCTGTTCTTTTCGGTTTTGCTGGCGCATATGGTGGATATGCAGTTGTTCAAACATGATCAGTATCTGCTCCAGTCGGATCGTAATCGTATCAATGTCGTGCCGGTATTGCCCGAGCGAGGCATTATTACCGATGTTGAAGGGCGCGGGCTGGCATTGAATCGGGTAGCCTATCAGGTACTGATCATTCCGGAGCGTGTGGAAGATGTGCAGCAGACCCTGGGGGAACTGGCGGCCATACTGGACTGGAGTGACAGCAAAATCGATTCGCTTGGCCGGCGCATCAGGCGCAGTCGGCCGGATCGGCCGGTATTATTGGCAGATAAACTGCAATGGCCGCAGGTTTCGCCGCTGGCAGCAAGGTTGCATCACTTTCCCGGCATTGATGTGCAGGCCAGCACCTATCGCTATTATCCCTATGGTAGTCTGACTTCGCATCTGATCGGTTATATTTCACTGGCTACGGCAAAGGACCTTGAGCGGGGCTATCTGGCCAATGAATTTGTCGGACGCACCGGTGTGGAGCGCGCGTTTGAGGCACGTCTGCACGGCAAGCCGGGTTCGCAACAGGAAGAAGTGGATGTACACGGGCGACGGGTAGCCGTGCTGAAACGGACGCCGCCGCAAATGGGCGAGAATATTCGGCTGAGTCTGGATGTTGAACTGCAGCAGGTTGCGTCGGATGCGCTGGGAGAGCGTACGGGCGCCGTAGTGGTGATGGACGTGCATACGGGCAAGTTGCTGGTGTTGCTCAGCAAGCCGGGCTATAACACCAACCGCTTTATTACCGGTCTGGAATATGCACAGTGGTCCGACTGGCTGGAAGACCCACGCAAGCCACTGGTCAATCGTACCATTCAGGCTGCCTATCCGCCGGCTTCAACCTTCAAGCTGGTGGCTTCCCTGGCCGGGCAGCGTCACCACATTCCGCTGGCGATGGGCAAGGCCTATTGTTCGGGCTACCTCAAACTGGCCGATCGCAAGCTGCGTTGCTGGCGGCGTCAGGGGCATGGTCATGTGTCCATGCATGATGCGATTGTTCAATCCTGTGATGTATATTTTTACGAGCTGGGCGATCAGCTGGGTATGCCACAGCTTAGCGCCGAAGCACAGCGTTGGGGCTTTGGCCAGAAAACCGGTATTGTGTTGTCCCCGGAAACACGCGGCAACATTCCGGGTATGTTATCCCCGCCGAAACATCGCTGGCGTCGCGGCATTACGATGATTTCCTCCATTGGCCAGGGAGCCGTCACGGCAACACCATTGCAGGTCGCCCGTTTTGCCGCGGCCATTGCCAATGGCGGGACGCTGTTCGAGCCTGTGCTGGATGCAGATGCCGCAAGCCGGGTTGTGCGAAGGATTGATGTTGATAACGCCCAATTGCAACGCATACGGCAAGCCATGCACGATGTCACCGCGACACCGAAAGGTACGGCTTATTACCGCATGCTTGGTTTGCCATGGAGCGTTGCCGGAAAGACAGGGACGGCGCAGGTGGTTGCTATGGCGCAGAACGACAAAAAAGCCACGGTGCCGGAATATGATTTTCACAAGGATCATGCCTGGTTTATGGGGTATGCGCCTTTCGAAAACCCGCAGATTGCCTTTGCCGTGTTCGTTGAACATGGCGGTCATGGCGGCAGCGCGGCCGGGCCTGTCGCTGCCGCCATCATTCGGGCTGTGGCTGAGAAACGTGCGGCGGCAAGGCAGGAGCCGGCGCCATGATGAACGTGTTGCGGGGGATGGATAAAATCCTGTTGCTGGCACTGGCAGGTCTGGCGGTTGTGGGTCTGGCGACATTGTATGCTGCTGTGAGTCAGGGCGAGATATCGCTGTGGTACAAGCAGGGCATCATTTGGGCTGGAGGGGTGTTGCTGATGCTGGGCATTTGTTTTGTGCCACTGCGTTTTTTCGGCCTGATCAGCTGGCCGGTGTATCTTCTGGCCCTGTTATTGCTATTGGCCATTCCGCTGCTGGGCGAGGTGCATATGGGGGCCAGGCGCTGGTTGAATCTGGGTATATTCTATATGCAGCCCTCGGAACTAATGAAATGGGCGCTGACCTTTCTGTTGGCGCACTGGTTTGCTTCCCGTGAAGCCAGTAGCTGGTTTAACCTGATGGTGGCAACGGTTCTGACCGTGTTGCCGGCAGCATTGATCGTTATTCAGCCGGACCTCGGCACCACGCTGGTATTGATGTTCAGTGCAACGGCGATGCTGATTGCGGCGGGACTGCGCTGGCGCGTGTTTGCCGTGGCTGTCGCGGCTGCTGTGGCCATGGTGCCGCTATTATGGCATTTCATGCATGATTACCAGAAACAGCGCGTGTTGACCTTTCTTGATCCGCAGTCCGATCCGCTGGGAGCCGGCTATCATGTGATTCAGTCAACCATTGCCATCGGCTCGGGCGGCCTGTTTGGCAAAGGCTATCTACAGGGCACGCAGGCCAGACTCCATTTTCTGCCCGAACAGCATACGGATTTTATTTTTTCCGTGCTTGCCGAAGAAGGGGGGCTGATTGCAGTCACAGTGTTATTCGCGCTCTACAGTCTGCTGATTTTCCGCATCATTGCGATTGCCTCGACGGCCAGCAGCCGTTTCGGTTCGATGTTGTGTATCGGTATTGCCTCGATCTTTATTCTCTATATAACCGTGAATATCGGCATGGTTTCAGGTCTGTTGCCCGTTGTCGGTGTGCCATTGCCGTTTATCAGTTACGGTGGTTCGGCGCTGATTACGATGCTGGTTGCATTGGGAATTGTGTTGCGTGTGGGCATTGAATCCGGCGGGAAGATTCCCTGGCAGAGGCCCAGCAGCCCGTTGGCCTGATTAAACTATCCGGCAAGCAGTTTCAGTGCTGTCAGTAATAACAATACGGCCAGGGTATTGAAAAAGATCTTCAGACCGGTGCGCAGCAGGGGCTCCGGCACATGTTGATGCAGTGCGGCTGCTTGGCGTGTGGCCGCTGGCAAGACCAGCAGGATGCCACCCCATGCGCCGATCAACCAGGGCAGATGTCCCTGCAGTAATGGCAACCAGTGAGGTTCAGCCGCGAGATTGGCGATAACGGCAATCACGGCCATCATTAGTGTGCATGCCGTGGTCGTGCCTACCGCCTGGCGCAGGGGGATATTGCGTCGTAGCAAAGGCACAAGCATGGTGCCGCCGCCGATACCGAGGGTGCCTGACAGGTAGCCGATGGGAAAAGACAGCCAGCCGATGGAGTTACGAGCGGTTTTCGGGCGAATGGTTTTGCCATAATCGAAAGCCACCCAGGCATTCAGTATTGCCAGCATGAACAGGATCAGGGCATCCGGCGCATGCAGTGTGAACCACAGTCCTATACAGGCGCCTGCTGCCAGGCCGGGAGCCAGCATGAGCAAAAAACGCTGTTGTACATGCCCCAGTCGCCAGTGCGCACGCCAGGATAATGCCGAAGTGGCAATGATGGCCACCATGCTGGCAAAAACCGGCAGCGAAGTGTCAATGCCATCATATGGCAATGCGGCAAGAAAGATTGGCACATAAACCAGTCCACCGCCCAGTCCGCAAAGACCAGCCAGCAGGCCGCCCAGACTGCCGGCCAACAGGCCGACCAGCAGGCCGAACAACAACAGGTCGATTTCGCTCATGGCTGGCAGGGTGTCAGGTGATACACGCGATGCATCACCTGATGCGGTTTACTAATGTCCGTGCTGACGTAATGCGGCGATGCGCTGTTCAATCGGCGGATGCGTGGCGAACAGGCCGGAGAATCCGCCGCTGATCTTCAGTGTGGCCAGTGCATCCTCATTGGCGATGCCATGGCTTTCCTGCGGCTGATACAAGGCATGCAATTTGCTCAATGCGGCAATCATGGAGGATGCGCCATAGGCTCTGGCGGCATAGGCATCAGCGCGGAATTCACGGCGGCGTGAATGCCAGCAGACGACAATCATGGCAAGCACTGAAAATACCAGCTGCAATATCATATTGACGATAAAATAGAGGCCGTAATTCATCTGTCCGTCGCGTGAGCCGGCGCTGGCAACCATGCGTGCAATCATCGAAGCCAGGAAATAGACGAAAGTGTTCATCAGCCCCTGCAGCAGTGTCGTGGCCAGCATATCGCCATTGGCGACATGTCCCATTTCATGCGCCAGCACGGCCCGCAGTTCGTTATCGTTCATTTGCATGGCCAAGCCGGATGATACGGCAATCATGGCACTGTTGCGGGTGGGTCCGGTGGCGAAGGCATTGGGCGTATCATCCCAGTAGACCCAGACCTCAGGCATGCGGATGCCTTCACGTTCGGCCAGTTCCCGTACTGTATTGTAAACGAGACGCTCCTTGGGTGTGGAAGGTGACTCGACCCGTTGCATCTTGTACATGCGTTTGGCCATCGGTTTGGACATCCACAGCGATATGAATGCACCGCCAAAGCCGAAGATCATGGCCCAGGCCAGCTGATAGGAAGCGAATGTGCCGCGCATATCGATGCCGAATGCCGGTAGTACGAAATGAATGAGGATATTGCCGGATATGATCAGCGTGAGGAAGACAAGCAGATTGGTAATGATCAACAGAAAAATGCCCTTCAGGCTACGCATATGATCCTCCTAAAATGAATTGCTGCAAATGTGCGGAGCTGATGATGCAAAATCAAGCCTTGAAATTGTATGAGTTTTCCCTTAAAAAAGGCTTATGAATGATACCGTTCACGATCCGGAGATTGTCGATGCTTCCGGCAAGCAGTTGGTGGTTGCCGAGGAGGCACTGCCGGCGCAACTGACCGTTCTGCCATTATCCAACCGACCGTTGTTTCCGGGGCTGGTCGTGCCGCTGGCCTATGAGGGAGAAGAAACCCAGAAAGCAGTGCATGCACTGGCTGAAGGCCATGAGCGTTATGTCGGCCTGGTGCTGGTGCGCGACGAGAACACTCCCTACAGGCCGGAGAATCTGTATGAAGTGGGTGTGGTTGCCAGAATTGCCAAGGCTATTGAGGTTGAGGGGCAGGGCGTGCACCTGGTTGTGGAATGTCTGCGTCGCTTCGTTATTGACGGCTTTCTGACCGCCAATCACCCGGTCCGTGTAGCTGTGCGTTATCCATCCCAGACTTCCTATGAAGATAATGTGGAGCTGCGTGCCTATACCGTAGCCATTATCAAGACGATTAAGGAACTGCTACAGCATAATCCCTTGTACGAGGAGGAGTTGCGGCTGTTTGCTTCCCGCTTTGGTGTTGATGAGCCCAGTCGGCTGGCGGATTTTGCCGCCAGCATGACCACGGCCAGTCGTACGGATTTGCAGGAGGTGCTGGAAACCTTTCCGATTTTCGATCGCCTGAAAAAAGTGATGACGCTGCTGAATCGTGAACTCAATGTCAGCAAAGTGCAGACAAAGATTCGCGAAAACATCAATGAACGTGTTTCTGAGCAGCAACGCAAGTTTTTCCTGCAGGAGCAATTGCGTGAAATCCAGAAAGAGCTGGGCATCAATGAAGATCCACAGCAGAAAGAGGTTGAGTCGTTCAGCAAACGTGCCCGGAAACTGAAATTCAGTGCAGAGGCATCCCGCGCGTTTAAAGAGGAACTGGACAAGCTGGGCCGTGTCGATAGCGCTTCACCCGAATATTCGGTGAGCCGGAATTATCTGGACTGGCTGGTATCCCTGCCCTGGGGGGTGTACAGCCGTGATCGCTATCATCTCGGCAAGGCGCGCAAGGCACTGGATCGCCACCACGCCGGCTTGCAGGATGTGAAAGAGCGGATACTGGAATTTATTGCTGTCGGCGCACGCAAAAAGGAAGTGGGTGGCTCGATTATTTTGTTTGTCGGTCCGCCTGGTGTGGGCAAGACTTCGCTGGGTCGGGCCATTGCCGAGGCGGTTAAGCGCCCGTTTTTCCGTTTTTCTGTCGGGGGCATGCGCGATGAGGCCGAGATCAAGGGGCATCGTCGTACCTATATCGGCGCCATGCCGGGCAAGATCATGCAGGCGCTGAAACGCGTGGCGGTGGCCAATCCGGTGATCATGATCGATGAGGTGGACAAGATCGGCTCCGATTTTCGCGGAGACCCGGCATCCGCATTGCTGGAGGTGCTGGATCCGGAACAGAATGTCGACTTTATGGACCATTATCTGGATGTGCGTTTTGATTTGTCGCGCGTATTGTTTCTGTTGACAGCCAATCAGCTGGATACTGTGCCTGCACCATTGCTGGATCGCGCCGAGATTATTCGCCTGCCGGGTTATATGAGCAGTGAGAAGGTGGAGATTGCACGTCGTCATTTGTGGCCGGCACAGTTGCAGGTGCATGGTTTGAGCCGGAAGCAGGTGCAGTTGACGCCGGCGGCCTTGCAGCATCTGGTTGAGGATTATGCGCGCGAGCCGGGGGTGCGCCAGATCGAGCAGCTACTGAAGAAAATGTTGCGCAAGGTGGCGCGTCATCTGACCGAAGATGAGGCACATATCCTGGTGCGTATCGGAGTGAAGGAGCTGGAACATTATCTCGGCAGGCCACGCTTTCGCGACAAGGCGATCAAGCATGGCGTCGGTCAGGCCATTGGTCTGGCATGGACGGCTATGGGCGGTACCATGCTGACGCTGGAGGCAGCGGTTGTGCATCATGACCGAAGAGGCTTGAAGCTGACCGGTCATCTGGGCAAGGTTATGCAGGAGTCGGCGGAAATCGCCTATTCTTTCGTGACCTCCAATCTTGCCGCATTGGGTGTGCAGGAAGACTTTTTCGACAAGGCATTCGTACATCTGCATGTGCCAGAGGGTGCAGTGCCGAAAGACGGTCCTTCAGCGGGTATTACGATGGCTACAGCATTACTTTCGCTGGGGCTGGGCCGTGCGCCGGCACATCTGGCCATGACCGGTGAATTGACGCTGACGGGTGATGTGTTGCCTATTGGTGGTGTGCGTGAAAAATTACTGGCAGCCAAACGACATCACATCACGGAAGTGATTTTGCCTGCAGCCAATCAGGTAGATGTCGAGGAGTTACCGGATTCGGTACGGGAAGGCATACAAATCCATTATGTGCGGCATTTCCGTGAAGTAGCCCGGCGGATGTTTTCTTCACGCTGATGTGTGCGACATAAGAAGGGAGCTACGGGGTGGATGCCTGAGTGCTTTTTGTTTGCGGTTGCCCGAAAATTATGCGATGTGCCCAGCCGGTATGCCCCTGGCTGTCCTTGATCTGATACCATTGGCCCTGTTGTGACAGCATGGTGACCTGTGCCCCCTGCGGCAGTCTGAACTTGATTTCCGTATTCGTTTTGGGCTCTGTGCGGACATTGCCAACGGCTGCGGTGACGGTCAGTTTTTTATGGCTGGCGATGGCGCCACCGCCCTGAATTCGGGCATCTATTTTATCGTATTCCTGCTGCAGTTCATTGGCAAAGCCTTGTAATTTTTCGGTGATCGACTTGGTGGTGTCATTCATTTGCGGCATGTATTGCGCCAGTTGCTGGCTGGCCTGTTCACCATCCATGAATTGCAGGCCAATGGCGGCAACAAACACGGATACGACAAAAACAATCGAGGCGTACAGGTTCTGGCCCCATTCCGTAAAGATTTTCAGGCAGGCCAGAATCACAATGCCTGCGCCGGAAAGCGCTATCAGATAAGGCGCAAACGGTGTCAGAAAGTCGGCAATATCACCGATCAGACCAAAAAAGCCCGAGATGCCGGTGGCAATCTGTTTGAACATTTGCAAAGTCCAGTTCATATCGGGGGGTACCTTACTCCATTCCTGTCCGGTTTTGTCAACGGTTGCAAAATGGCAAGCCATCGACAAGCTCCATTATAGTCGAACTTTTACGAAACCAAAAATTAACAGGCTTTGCGAAAAGCAGGAAGCCACTTATGATCGTGATTTCCGCATCTGTCCCGCATAGAGTTGCGCGCATGTTACTGGGCGTGGATACAGGAGGAACATTTACCGATTTCGTGCTGGCGGATGCGCATGGCCTGCGTTTTCACAAGGAACTGTCCACGCCCGATGATCCCTTTAAGGCCATTCATCGTGGTATTGAGGCATTGGGAATTGCTCCGGAAACGTTGCATCTGGTGCATGGTTCGACTGTTGCAACCAATGCTATTCTGGAACGCAAGGGTGCCAAGGTACTGTTTGTGACCAATAAGGGGTTTGAAGACCTGCTGGCCATTGGCCGGCAAACTCGCCCGGCACTGTATGATTTATGCCCTGCAAAGCCTGAGCGCTGGATTGAGGCGGAAGATTGCGCCGGGCTGTCTGTGCGTGTTGATGCCGAAGGAAAAATCATCCGTGACTGCGGGGATGATGAACTGGAGCAATTGGCCAGGCGGGCGGAGCATTATGATGCGGTTGCCGTATGTTTGCTGTTTTCCTTTCTCAACGCCGAACATGAACAGCGACTGGGTGAGCGATTGCCCGGGCACCTCTTTACGTCATTGTCGCATCGCATCTTGCCGGAATACCGTGAGTTTGAACGAGCCTCAACCACATTCCTCAATGCCTATGTCGGACCGCTGGTGCAGCGCTATTTGCAGCGTATCAGCCGGCGGATCGCACCACAGCAGTTTTTTGTCATGCATTCCGCCGGTGGCGTTATGGATGCGGAACAGGCTGGCGATCATGCTGTCCGGCTGGTGTTGTCGGGTCCGGCAGGAGGACTGGTGGCCGCTCGCCATGTCGGGGCAATGACGGGCATGTCCCGTATCCTTAGTTTCGATATGGGAGGCACCAGTACTGACGTTGCCATGCTCGATGGTCAGGCCGGCATGATGACCGAGGGTGAGATTGCTGGCATGCCGGTAGCTGTGCCGATGATGGATATCCATACCATTGGCGCAGGCGGTGGATCTCTGGCCTGGATCGATGATGCCGGTTTGCCCCGGCTGGGTCCGGAATCAGCCGGGGCACGGCCGGGTCCGGCCTGCTATGGACTGGGTGGTACGCAGGCCACGGTAACCGATGCCAATCTTGTGCTGGGGCATATTCCCCCCGATGCCCGGCTGGCCGGGCATATGCCGCTGGATCGGGAACTGGCGCGACGGGCCTGTGCTGAATTTGGGCGTCCATTGGGCATGAATGCGGAGCAGGCTGCCAGGGCCATTGTTGCGCTGGCCAATGAACATATGCTGGGGGCTTTGCGAGTGGTATCGGTGCAGCGGGGTATCGACCCTGCAGAGCTGGCATTGTTCTGTTTTGGCGGTGCCGGTGGTTTGCATGCCTGTGCGTTGGCGGAAGCCCTGGGTATGCAGCGTATCGTGTTACCGCTGGCCAGCGGCGCCTTTTCAGCGCTGGGTATGATTGTTGGTAAACGACAGGCCGATGTATCGCAAAGCCGGCGTATCGAACTGGCGAACAATAACTCCGGCGCGGAACTGGAGACGCTGTTTGCCGAGCTGGAGCAGCGTGCCCGGCAGCAGTTGCCGGAGTTGTTGTTGCAGTGTTCCCGCAGCGTTGATGTGCGTTACGCGGGACAGGGATTTCATTTATCGTTGCCGTATGATGATGGCGATGTTGCATCTTTGCAGGAACGCTTTCATCAGGCACACCGCCAGTATTATGGACATACACTGTCCCGGCCGGTTGAGGTTATGACCGTACGCCTGCGCGCTGTCGCCGATACGCCGGTGTTGCAATGGCACAAATTGCTACCCCGGCAAGTATGCAGTTCGGGACATTCCGATGTTTATGGAATGGGTTGTGTGTCGCATTACCGGCGGGAGGCGCTGGGCGCGGGTGCCAGCCTGTCAGGACCTGCGCTGATCCTCGAAGACACATCGACGTTCTGGCTGCATGCCGGCTGGCAGGTACAGGTCGATGAGTATGGCCATCTGATCGCCGGGCGTACAATATGAATACGCTGGCGCTGAGTCTTGCTTCCAGCCGTCTGGCCTCGATTTGTGAGGAAATGGGGGGTATTCTCCGGCGCAGTGCCCTGTCGCCCAATATCAAGGACAGGGAAGACTATTCCTGTGCCTTGTTTAATCGACAGGGTGAACTGGTCGCTCAGGCAGCACATATTCCCGTGCATCTGGGCTCGATGGTGTATGCGATGCGTGATATCGCTGCGCGCTTTCAATGGCATGCAGGCGATGTGCTGATCTTCAATGATCCTTTTCTGGGCGGTACGCATTTGCCGGACATTACGCTGGTGATGCCAGTATTTTTTGGTGCGCGCCTGGTGGCCTTTTCTGTCAGTCGTGCCCATCATGCCGATATTGGTGGCAAGACGCCCGGTTCGATGGGCGTGCACCAGCGTCTGCAGGATGAAGGTTGTATCATTGCACCGCAATTCTGGTTTCGCGACGGGGATGAAAATCATGTGTTGTCCGCGCGATTCCGTGATGAAATGCGTTCGCCCGAGGAACGTTTCGGAGATTTGCAGGCGCAGCGGGCCGCCTGCGAACTGGGCTCGAAACGTCTGCAACAGTGGCTGGTGGCGGATGAGGTGGATCCTTTGTTTGATGCATTGCTGCAGGTTTCCGAAGCTTATGCCCTGCAGGCCATCGCGGAGATTCCCGATGGCTGTTACACGTTTGAGGATGTTCTTGAGGATGACGGGCTGGGCAGCGGGCCATTGCCCATATGCGTGCAGGTGACCATACGGGGCAAGGAAGCGGAGGTTGATTTCAGTGGTACGGCGGCACAGAGCCGGGGGCCGGTGAACTGTCCGTTCGCGGTGACGGCTGCAGCTGTCTATTATGTGTTTCGCTGCCTGATGCCGGAACATACGCCGCAGACGGCGGCGGTTTTTCGTCCCATCCGGATTCTGGCACCGGCAGGGTGTCTGTTACATGCGGGCAAGGATGCGGCCGTGGCGGCCGGTAATGTTGAAACTAGCCAGCGGATTGTCGATGTACTGCTTGGCGCATTGGCGCAGGCATTGCCGCAGCGCATTCCGGCGGCTGCACAGGGGACGATGAATAATGTCGTGTTTGGCAGTGTGGAAGATGACTGGGTATATTACGAAACGATGGCCGGAGGCATGGGGGCTCATGCTGCAGGCGATGGTGCTGGCGCCGTACAATGTCATATGACCAACACGCGCAATACCTCCATTGAAGTTGTGGAAATGCATTACCCGCTCAGGATAACCCGTTATATGATTCGTGAAGGTTCCGGCGGAGATGGATGGTTTTGCGGTGGTGAAGGGCTGATTCGCCAGTGGCAGGTATTGCGCCCCTGCCATGTGTCCGTGCTTAGCGAACGCAGAATCCGCCGGCCTTATGGTCTGGCTGGTGGAGGGGATGGTAGCGTCGGCCGAAATTTGTTACGGCAGGCAGATGGTGCATGGCAGGACATGGGCGGGAAGTTTTCCCTGCCCTTGCAGACCGGGGATGTATTGCGTGTGGAATCGCCGGGCGGCGGTGGCTATGGTGGCAATGAGGACGCGTGATGCATATTCTGGGTATTGAAAGTTCCTGTGATGAGACCGCCGTAGCTGTATTGCAGGCTGAAGATGGATGCCGGGAGCGGTTATTGTCGGATATTGTGGCATCGCAAATTCCCGTGCATGCCCGCTTTGGCGGTGTTGTGCCGGAGATTGCGTCTCGGGAACATTTGCGGGTATTGCCATCGCTGGTTGAGCAGGCGTTGCAACAGGCCGGAGTGCGGTGGGGGGATATCGATCGTATCGCGGTGACAAATGGCCCGGGACTGATGGGGGCCCTGCTGGTTGGTGTATCCTATGCCCGTGCCGCAGGATTGATTCACGGCATTCCGGTGATGCCGATTCATCATATGGAGGGTCATTTGCTTGCCCCCGGCCTAAGCGAAGAAGGTTTGCCGGCATTCCCCTTTATTTGTCTGCTGGTTTCCGGCGGGCATACGATGCTGGTACGGGTCGATGGCGTGGGGGAGTATTACATCATCGGCCAGACCGTGGATGATGCAGCAGGCGAGTGCTTTGATAAATGTGCCCGCTTGCTGCAATGCGGTTATCCTGGCGGGCCGGAAATTGCGCGTCTGGCGCAGGCGGGTGATGCGCAGCGTTTTCCCTTGCCGCGTCCGATGCTGAACAGGGATAATCTGGATTTCAGTTTTTCCGGCCTGAAAACAGCAGTGATGTACGCATTACGCAAATATGAACGGATCGATGATGCGCTGAAACAGGATATGGCTGCGGCGATCGAGGCCAGTATTGGCGATGTGCTGGTGAAAAAAAGCATTCGTGCCTGTGTACGGGAGCAGGTTCCCAGGCTGGTCATTGCCGGTGGTGTGGCGGCCAACCGTTATTTGCGGCAGCGGTTACAGTGCGAGGCAGTTGCGGAGGGGATTACGCTGGCTTTGCCCGGCTTACGTTATTGTACGGATAATGCTGCGATGATTGCCTATGCGGCATCGCTGCATTTGCAGGCAGGCTGCCATGATGTTCAGGACTGGGATGCATCGCCGCGCAGCCAGTTGGGCGGCATGGTCTGAGTCTGCTTGCCATCATGAGTCTCCGGCATATCACCAGCCGGTACAGGGTTGCAGGCAGGTTCCTGTTTCATGCGTTCGATTTTTTTTTCGATGCCGCCGGCATATTTTTCAGGCAACAGGTATTTGCGTTGTTGCAGAAAAGCAATGGCTGCTTCACAGCCCTTTCCTTGCTGCACCAGTCGGGCGGCAAAGCCAGCGGCCAGCAGGCTGGTATCCTGCTTGGTGGCCGCCATGGAGGCCAGACGAATGGCGCGCTCGTCATCGTGCAGGTCCTGATGGGCAAGAAAGCTGGCAACCAGAAGATATTCGCCCGATTCGGCATCGCGGGCACTGCGTTCGAGAAGATCAACGGCATCAATGCTGAATCCCGGTTCATAGGCCAGCAGTCCTTCGGTCAGGCGATAGGCATCACGAAAGCGGGAATCCAGTGCCAGTGCACGGTGTAACTGGTAAGATAACATACGCCACCATTGCGGGCGTTCTTCGGCAGGACTGTCTTTGGCAACATTGTAGATATTGAATATTTCCAGTATCGCCTGATCAGCCCACAGACCAGGCACCGGGCCGGCCACGATGCGGTGCCAGGCTGCACTGTTCCAGTTCCAGTGGGGAGGAGCAGTGTCGGCCTGTTCGGAGATGCCTGAGGACGGGAGCTGATTATGCGCCCAGAACAGTGCAGGAAGTAGCAGGATCAGGGCGAGGCTGCGCAGAATCATGTCAGGTCGCGTCGTTCAAAGATAATGATCGACAGCATAAGTGTGATCAGCATATAGGCGAGGTGTTCTAGAGCATAAGCGCCAAGCTGCACGCTTGGCGGGATATGCTGATGAGCAATGTCCAGTGCCAGTTGGCCGCTGCTTAAGTGTGGCAGAATATGATCAATGGTCGTAATCAGTGCTGAAATCCAGTCGGGAATTTTTGTCATGACTTCCGGTTGCTGTAATGCTGCGAGCACCGGCGGTACCGACCAGCTGAGCAGCCATGCCGAAAGCAGGAAAACGAGTGTTTCCGCGCCTCCCGAGCTGGCCGTGGATATCAGATAAAGCAGTCCCAGTAATGACAGATAGGGCAACAGCAGCATCAATCCACCGATCAGGAATGACAGACCGATACCGGATGTGACGTACACAGGCCAGAAATGTGCAACCATTTCCAGCGCAGCGCAGGAGGAAAGCAGGAACAGCAACAGCATGGGAAACATGGCCAGGGCCGTGCCACTAAAGCGTGCGATAATATAACGCGATCGTTTCAGTGGTATGGTCAGTAGCAGATGACAGACTTTTTGTTCGATATCACGCGCCATCAATGGTGCGGCAATGAAAAAAATGAAACAACTCAAAAACACATGTTCAGCAGCAAAGAGCATATCGGCCAACACCTTGCCGAGATCGATAAGGAACAGCGACATGGGAATGATCAGCAACCAGGGTACCAGCAATGCCACAATAGTCAGCAGCATATAGGCGCGCTGATGAAGCAGTTCCCGTAGCGTCAGGCGAATCAGGGCAGATATGTCTTTCATTGCCAGCGTGCCAGTTTCTTTTCAAGGAGTTCCGCTTCCGCCAGCGAATGTTCCCGGATGGAAACTTCTTCGCGGATGACGCCGCCGGAGATAAGCAGGATGCGGCTACACAGGCGCACCATGTCCGGCACGATATGACTGCACATCATGATAGCAGCACCTGATTCGCGGCGCTGTTTCAGCAACGCCAGCACTTCAGCGCGTCCCAGTGCATCGAGGCCGCTCATGGGTTCATCCAGCAGCATGACTTTTTCATGGCTGCCGCAAAGACACCAGGCGATGAGTACGCGTTGGCGCATGCCTTTGGAGCATTGACGTAATGGTCGGTTCCATGCTTGCCGCGCCAGCCCCGCTTCATGCAGTGCGGTCTCCGCCTGTGTCTGTGGCCATCCTCTGGCGTGGCATTTAAAGCGTAACATAGCCAGCGGCGAAAGCGTTTCCGGCAATTGTGGCTGTTCGGGCAGATATACGGCATCAGCCCCTAGTGTAACGGAACCTTCCGTTGGTCTGAGCAGGCCCAGCATGGATTTGATCAGGGTGCTCTTGCCTGCACCATTGGCTCCCAGCAGCCCCACAGCTTCGCCATTGTGGATATGGAATGAAGCATGGCGAAGCGCCCACTGCTTGCCGTAAGATTTCCCCAGTCCCTCAATGCGAATCATCAGTGAAATCTATGTTCTGAGATGAAAAAAAGAAGGGGGAAGAAACTCTTCCCCCTTCTGATGTGACGCGATGCGATCACGGAGCTGAAGGAATATCACCCGTGGCAAGTTTCTTGCCTTTGGTACCGGTCTTTTCAGCCAGCGTCGGGGCATCACTGGTGACCTGATAGATGATGTCACCGGATGTCTGCTTGGAAGCTGCACCGAAGGTCTGGTTGTTGGTACCGGCCTTCAAGCCGATGTATACATTATCGGATGTCGTCAGCGTGGCACTGGTGGCACCGGTTGCTTTCAGTGTGATGCTTCCGGTAGCCGGGTCAACCTTGTTCGGGTAAACACCATTATCGTTGAAAAATGTTTCGAACGTGGTCAGTGCGGTTTTCAGGTCAGCTGCCGCTGCCGAGTTGTAGGCCTTGACACGGTATGAGGCAAATTGCGGAATCGCAATGGCCGCCAGAATACCGATAATGGCTACAACAATCATCAGTTCAATCAGCGTAAAGCCGCGCTCTTCTTGTTTAATCGTCATAACTAAACTCCTTTTTTTTAGAATGTAAGCTGCGGTAATACGCAGCCGCTGCATATATGTCAGCAAAAATGATGCCAACTTCTGCGCGGGGGAGTAATCCCCAGGCTGTATGTATATGCAAGGGTAAAGAAAGACAGTTATTTTTCAATGGGTTGTATTGATGTGGAAGAGATGGTGAGATTAATGGCGGATATGACAGCCACATGTTATCTGATCGAAGGTTGTGATAATCCGGTCGGGGGTTGGCTATCCTACTGACGTAATAGGGATGTCCAATCTGACAAAAAGTGTCAGTCTTGTTCGCCGCGGTATTGCAGGGCTTCGGCAATATGTGCCGACGTTATGGTATGGCTGGCTTCAAGGTCGGCAATGGTACGTGCGACTTTCAGGATGCGGTGATAGCTGCGCGCAGACAGAGAGAAATGGTCGATAGCCTGTTCAAGCAAGCGCTTCCCTGTTTTTTCGGTGCGGGCAAAAGTCTCAAGTTCACGTGTATTCATGCGCGCATTGCAACGACCGTTTCCCAGTCGCTGATACTGAATATGGCGTGCCTGCTGGACGCGGCGGGCGATGACAGCGGATGCTTCTCCGGCCTGCATGGACATCAGCTCCTGTTTGTCCACAGGCGGAATGTGAATGCGAATATCGAAACGGTCGAGCAGTGGCCCGGAAACACGGGCCGTATAACGGCGGATTTGCGATAATGTGCAGCGGCATGGGCGTGTTGGATGGCCGTGATAACCACAGGGGCAGGGATTCATCGCGGCCACAAGCTGAAAACGTGCCGGATATTCAGCCGTGTCTGCGGCTCTGGCAATGGTGACCCGGCCATTTTCCAATGGTTGACGTAGTGTTTCCAGCACAGCCCGTTTGTGTTCCTATTGGGAAGATTAAAAAAAGCCCAGAAAATCAAATATTGCCTTTGGAATGCTTCACTCTTTCTCATATCCGTCGTGTCATCGTGGTGGGTTTTTGCTGTTGCAGTTTGCAGCGCCTGCTGTCCGGCAAGATGCTTGACGACCTCCAGCAAGGTGCTGGCAGGCAGGATATTCAGATTGCTAATGGCGGTGACTTCTGTTGCATTGGTTGCGGGCAGAATGACGCTGTGGTAGCCCGCCCGTTGGGCGAACATGACCATGGATAGGGCTCCTGCTACCGGATTGATGTGCCCGTCCAGTGCAAGTTCACCAAGCAGAAAGGTTTTGCCGATCGCATTCGCTGGCGTCAGCTGGTCGGAGGCAAGCAGGATGCCAATGGCGACGGGCAGGTCGAAATGAGAGCCGTCTTTTTTGCGATTGGCCGGCGCCAGATTGACGGTGATATGGCGCAGGGGAAATTCAAAGCCCGAATTAATCAGTGCGGAACGGATACGCTCACGAGATTCGCGGATGGCAGCTTCCGGCAAGCCGACAAGGTTCCAGCAGGGTAGTCCGCGCGACAGGTCAACTTCGACATCGACGCGCTCTGCATCCAGACCCCGAAGGCTTGCTGAGCCAAGCCGCGCAAGCAAATCAGCTGCCTTTGTTTTTCAGCTGTGCTTCCAGGTCGGCAACGCGTTTCTCCAGAGCCTCGAATTGTTCTCGTGCTTTGGTCAGCATGGCCTCCTGAACCTGCATGCGTTCATCCGTGACGATGTCGAACTGGCTGAGGGCATTTTCGACAATGTTTTTGATCTGGGTTTCGGCGCCCTGTTTCAGGCCGCCCAGCATTTGCAGGCCGGAAGCAATATTTTCTGCAAGCTGGTCCAGTGTTTTGTTTGAAATGCTCATGTCATGTTCTCCCGGAAGAAGTTTTTTTAAATTGGCTTATCCTGGCCTTAAGATAACCGTTTCTGCCGGATGGCAGCTTGGTGCGTAGCCAGCCCCTGGTACCTGTTTCGGATACGGCCAGTCTGGCTCCCGGACGGAAACTTCCCAGCACCTTCGCTTTGGTAGATATCCTGTCGTACAGTTTGCCGTAATGATGGTAATCGAAGGTTGCGCGTGGCGGCAGCTTGCTTTCCTGTTCTTCGATGGCATCCAGAATTGCCTTCTCCACTGAGTCTTCTCGGCTGAGGCCACGATGCACCTGAATGTAAATTGTTGTCAACCTGGGTGTATCTTGGCGTAATGAAATATTACCATCAATCTGTTCGTTGCTGAACAGCAGTGCATAGCCCTGATCGACACGCTCGAGCAGGTCCACTTCCAGTTTCACGCTGCGCAATCCGGCCTGTATGGCCGTCAGTGTCCGTTGCATATCTGCCGGCAGACTGCGTTCGGCACCCCTGAACTGGTAGACAACATCGTCAACAAAGTAGCCGGGAATGGCGAGCACCGGCGCAACAGCGGCGCAGCCAGGCAGCATCAGCGCAAGCACCATCATGATTATACGCCCCATCGCGTTGCCTCCGGATTATCTGCGTTGAGGTGATCGATGATACGGTCAACAATGAAGTCGATCAGTTCTTCAATGCATTGTGGCCGGTGATAGTAACCCGGCATGGCCGGAATAATGTCAGCACCCATGCGGGAAAGCGTGAGCATATTTTTCAGATGAATGGCGGATAACGGCGTTTCCCGCGGCACCACGATCAATTGGCCACGTTCTTTCATCTGCACATCGGCGGCCCGTTCGATCAGGTTATCCGACATGCCGTGTGCAATGCGAGCCAGAGAACCCATGGAGCATGGGGCGATGACCATATGACGAATGCGCGCCGAACCGGATGCCGCAGGTGAAAACCAGTCGTTCAGGGCGTATGCATGCAACATGGCGGCATCGATATCAAGGTGTTTTGCCAGCATGTTAACACGATCTGCGGGCTTGTCCGGCAAAGTCAGGTCGGTTTCCTGCTGTAACACCACGCATGCCGCATCGGAAAACAGCAGGTGCAGATGCACATTCTGTGTAGCCAGGCGCTGGATCAGTCGCAGACCGTAAGCTGCGCCGGAGGCACCGGTCATGGCGATAATGAGCTGTTGCGGTATGCGATTCATGACCAGGGCATCATGCTTGCTGAAGGCACAGGACTCAAGTGCCGATCACAGGGAAAAATCCTCACCCAGATAGACCCTGCGCGCATCCGGATTGTCGACAATTTCTTCAGCGCTTCCAGCCACAATAACTTCCCCTGCATTCATCAGGTAGGCGCGGTCACAGATGGACAGTGTGTCTCGCACGTTATGATCGGTGATCAGAATGCCGATACCGCGCTCACGCAATTCGGCAATGATGCGCTGGATATCTTCCACAGCAATCGGATCGACGCCGGCAAAGGGTTCGTCGAGCAGCAGAAAACGTGGTTTGGTGACCAGCGCTCGGGCAATCTCTGTTCTGCGGCGCTGGCCGCCGGACAGGGTATAGGCTTTCTGGTGTTGTACTCCCTCGATGCCGAGTTCAATGAGCAGTTGTTCCATTTCCTCTTCCACTTGAATGTCGGGAAGGTTCAGTGTTTCAAAGATAGCCAGCAGATTTTCGCGTACAGTCAGTTTGCGGAAAATACTGGCTTCCTGTGGCAGATAACCAATGCCGCGACGGGCACGGATATGCATGGGCAAAGGTGTGATATCAGTGTCATCCACGAACACCTTGCCTGCATCGGCAGGAATCAGGCCACAGACCATATAAAAGCAGGTGGTCTTTCCTGCGCCATTGGGGCCCAGCAGGCCAACGCATTCGCCGGAATAGATATCCAGACTGACATCAGAAACGACAGTCTTGTTGCGATAGCGTTTAACCAGACCTGCTGCGGCCAGATGATGTTTATCTGTCATTATTTTCCCCAGTCGGGTACCGGTATGGTTGTGCGGCCGGATGCATCCGGTTCAATAATCAGTCTGGCTTTGCCTTTCCGTGGCGAAGTCACCGTGGTTTTTTCATGTTTGATGTCATGCACAATGGTTTCACCTTCCAGTTGGCCCCGGGACTGATTCACAACGGCGTGACCGATCAGGGTCAGCGTGTGATGAATATAATCGAGTTTGGCCTTGTCCGATGTGCCATGCGTATCGCCCTGTTGCATGCGGATATGACCAAAGGCATCTGCGCGTTCGAGTTCATTGGTGTTTTCCTTGTAATAGGCGATGAGGCGGTCGCAGTGCAAGATGAAGTTGTCCCTCTGCAGGAAAACGGAACCCTGAAATTCAACCTGCCGTTTTTGATGTGCCAGAGCCATGGTGTCCGCCTTGATTTCCAGGCTGCCGGTAGCCCATGCCGGGGCACTGATCAATAGCATGGCAATCAACAAGGTGCGTTTCATGGTCGTATGCTTCCTCCCAGCAATCCTTTGTCCTTGATCCAGATGCCCTGATCAACCTGGATCTGTTCGCTGTCGCGTTTGAGCCTCATGCTTTTCCCTTTTGCCTGCAAGCTTTGCCCTGTCGCCGTAAAGTCACCGGGAATATAGGCTTCATCCTTGAGACCGTCATAGATCAGTGTTTCGCAATGCAGCTCCCAGCTTTCGTAGTGCATGACAACATGCCTGTTGAACGTCACGTTTTTCTTTTTGGGGTCAAACTGTGCCTGATCACCGGTGATCGGGATGCTTTTCTGCGAACGTGTATATAATGTCAGCGTGGGCGCGTGCATGAGCATGGTGCCGTTATTTTGTTGCTTCGCTTTTTCCGCACTCAGGCTCCAGACAATGCGTTCACCCTTGCGCTCCACAATCATGGGGCTTTCGATTTCCACATTCTGTTTGCCTTTCTTCACCGTTGTCTGAGGCGGCATATTGTCCGAATGCAGCATCACCATGCCGATAGCCAGTGCCGTACTACCCACCGCTGTGCCCAGGCTGAGCCACTTGACTGCTTTCCAGGCCCGGCGCTTCAAATGATATCAATCCTGCCAGCCGCAATCATTTGCGCTGACGCCGTAACGGTCCGTAATGATATTCTGCCACTGACCGGATGCCAGAATGAGTGCTTCCGCTGCCTGACGTATGGCGCCATGGCCACCATTGCAACCGGAAACCCAGTGCGCACCACGGAGAACAGGCGGATGTGCATCGGCAGGTGCCAGAGCCAGCGAACAGCGCCGCATCGGTGGCAAATCCAGTACATCATCGCCCATGAAGGCACATTGCTGCGCCTGCAGGGAACATTGTGAGAGTAAATGGTCCAGTCCCTCGGACTTGTTCAGGCAGCCCTGAATGACGACTTCGATGCCCAGATCGTTGGCGCGGGCTGCGACCACTTCCGAGCTGCGTCCGGTAATAATACCGACACGAATGCCTGCGCGTTGCAGCATTTTGATGCCGTGACCGTCGCGCACATTGAAGGCTTTCAGCTCACGACCTCGGTGATCCATGATAATGGAACCATCGGTCATGACGCCATCCACATCGAGAATCAGCATACGGATGTCCCTAGCGCGTTCGAAGGGGAAATGAAAATCGGAGTAATGTGTCATGCGATACCGGCCTCCAGCAAGTCATGCAGATGAATGATGCCTGTGCCAGCCTGATCACTATCGACAAACAGTACGGTGATTTTATGTTGTTCCATGAGGCACAGGGCTTCGCTGGCCAGACGATCGGCGGCAATGCGACGTGGATTGCGATGCATGACATGAGCCACGGGAGCATCCATATCCAGATGTTCGCTTTGCAGAATGCGACGCAAATCACCATCGCTGATACAACCGATCAGTTCGCTATTTTCATAAATGCCGGTGATACCCAGGCGATGTTCGCTCATCTCCACAATGGCTTCGCGCAGGCTGGCCGAGGAAGCAACACGGGGCAGTTCATCACCACTGTGCATCAGGTCGGCTACTTTCATCAGTTTGCGTCCGAGACTGCCGGCAGGATGGAAACGGGCGAAATCGCTTTCCCGGAAGCCCCGGCGTTTAAGTACTACGACGGCCAGCGCATCGCCCAGCGCCAGTGCTGCCGTTGTCGAGGCGGTTGGTGCCAGATTCAGCGGGCAGGCCTCACGCGTGACCGGTACAGGCAGCACAATGTCTGCATGCTTTCCCAGGGTGGAATCGGGGCGGCCGGTAATAGCGATGATATGTGCACCCTGTCTGCGAATTTCCGGCAGCAGGCCGCAGACTTCGCTGGTTTCACCGCTATGCGATAGCGCCAGCACGACATCGTTGCCGCTGATCATGCCCAAATCACCATGCTGGGCCTCGGCTGCATGGACGAAAAATGCGGGTGTACCGGTGGATGCAAAGGTAGCCGCGATTTTTTTGGCGATAATGCCGGATTTACCCATGCCAACGACAGTCAGTTTGCCCTGCAGTTCATAAATCATTTCCACAGCATCGAGGAAAGTATCGTCCAGCTGAGCTTTCTGCGCTTCCAGTGCGGCAATCTCGATATCGAAGACCTTGCGTGCCTTATCAAGCCAGTTTGTTGCGCATGTCATCGGCTACTCCCAGGCCAGTAATACGGGCGTTTGTTCCAGCCGGGCAAGCAGTGCTCTGCTCTGTTGCCTGAAGCGGGTCATCTCGCTGGCAGGCACCGGTTTGGAGGGAACGCTCTTTAATGTCAGCGGATTGATGGCGCGCCCGCGCACGCGGAATTCAAAGTGCAGGTGTGGCCCGGTGGCCAGTCCGCTCATGCCGACATAGCCGACTACCTGCCCCTGTCTCACCTTGGTGCCGCGATGTATGCCTTTGGCATAGCTGCGCAGATGAGCGTAGGCCGTGGAATGGGCTGCATTGACATGACGGATTTCAATAAAGCGCCCATAGCCGCCTTTCCAGCCGATATAACGAATGCGTCCGTCGCCGATGGCGCGTACGGGTGTGCCTGAGGGCGCGGCATAATCCACACCACGGTGCGCTCGCGTGAAGCCCAGGATGGGGTGTTTACGCCGCAGGTGGAAGCGGGAGGAAATGCGGGTAAATTTCACAGGGGCTTTCAGATAGGCCTTGCGCATGCTCTTGCCATCCGGTGTGTAATATTCGCTGGAGCCATCCTTTTTGGTAAACAGCACGGCCTGGTAACGATGCCCCTGATTGATGAATTCAGCGGCCAGAATCGTGCTGCCTGAAGGGTTCCCCTCATCATCGAAATACTCATCGTACAACACCTTGAAGCTGTCGCCATTACGCATATCGCGGGCGAAATCGATATCCCAGGCAAAGATATCGACCAGGTTCATCGTCGTGCGACTGTCCAGCCCTGCTGCGGCAGCACTTTCAAACAGTGAGCCGTGAATGATCCCCCGGGTAAACAGGCGCCGGCTGCTGGCGTTGCGCTGATCAATAGTTGCCTGCCATTGTTGCTGTTTGCGTGTCATATGCAGGCGTGTCTGGCTGTCGATATTGTAAAACAGATGCAAGGCATTATGTGACTGAACGGTTTTGAGATAATGGCCGGCACGAATGCGCTTCAGGTCATAGGTTTTTTTGGCGGCGGCAATGATGCGATACGCTTCCTTGCCCGGGAGTCCCAGGCGCTCAAGGGCGGTAATGACTGTATCTCCACTGCGAATGGCTTCCTTGCGGATAGCCTCGCTCGTCATATCCGGTGCGGCCGGGGACAGCCATTCTTCATGGGGGATGGAAGCTCTGGCGCTGACCGTGCCGGAGTTGCCGCCGATGGCCAGCAGCAATACGACAGCCAGAGCACCTGTCAGCCAGATTAGCCAGCTGCGGGGGAAATTTATACGAGGGGAAGGCCGGCGGCCTTTTTTGCGCCGACTGCCTGCCCGTTTGCGGCTTCCTGAACCTGTGGATGCAGAAAAGTCCTTGTGAAATGCCTGCGACAAACTGTTGCTCCTGTTAAAACGGGCATGCTTGCCAGTTGCTGTTTGCTTGTCAAAGGGTGCGCTTTGCTTTCATGTTTGTGATGTGAAAAGGTATTTCAATTTTCCTGTCCTGCCCCTAGCATATGGCGCTATACAGCGGTATGCGATGCAAATGCTGCCGGATCCATCCAATATGCACCCTTAGCTCAGCTGGATAGAGCGTCGGCCTCCGAAG
>CAZTGM010000008.1:0-41202 GCA_964613235.1 uncultured Zetaproteobacteria bacterium
CATGCTAAAACGGTGCTTGTCAGAGGAAAAATTCGCATTTCCCGTCAGGGACAGTGGTTTCTGGCGCTGCATTCACCTTTTGACCTGGAGATTTTACCATGAAACGGATTTTTCTGGTCATCCTTATCCTGCTATCCGGCTGTGCCACCAATCCGGTCAGTAAAAGCAGTGATTTCGTGCTGATGTCGGAAGCCGATGAACTGGCCCTGGGCCAGAAAGCGGCAGCCGAAGTCGAGAAACAGATGACACTGGTGCCCGAGGATGATCCCTTAAGCCGCTACGTGGATCACGTCGGTCAGAAAGTCGCCGCCGTATCCGACCGTCCGGAATTATTCTACCGCTTTCGCATCGTCGATGATGCCACCATCAATGCCTTTGCCTTGCCCGGAGGCTATATTTATATCCATCGTGGCCTACTCAATCATATGAATAGCGAGGCAGAACTGGCTGCCGTGCTCGGTCATGAAATCGGCCATGTCACGGCAAGACATGCGGTCAAACAATACAGCCAGGCACAGGCCTATCAGTTGGGTGCTATCATCACTTCGATTTTCGTACCCATTCCCTATGGCGTCATGGAAATTTCCAACCTTCTCGCAACCGCCATCATCTCTGGCTACGGACGTGATGCAGAATTACAATCCGATGAACTGTCGCTGAAATATATTGCCCGGGCCGGCTATGACCCTCATGCCACCATCGGTATTCTGGAAACCCTGAAACGACTGGATGATCTGGATACGAAGGAACGTACGGATGCCGGTGAAGAAGTTGAAAAATATCATGGTGCCTTTGCCAGCCATCCAGAAACTGAACAACGTATCCGTGAAGCCGTTGAAAAGGCGACATCCATACAGCAGGGGAGCGGTATCATCGGGCATGAAATCATGCTCCATCATCTGGATGGCTACCCTTATGGCGACAGTGCCGAGCAGGGAGCCATCGTTGAGCAACGTTTCCTGCATCCCAAACTCGGCATCCAGTTACACTTCCCTGAATCCTGGGTGCTGACCAATACCCCGTCATCGCTGAATGCGCGCATTCGTAAAAAGAAAGTGTTTTTCCAGATGACCCTGAAAGAACTGCGCAAAAAACATTCACCTAAAGAACTGCTCGAACAAATGTTTCCGCACAAGAAACACACAGCCATCCGTACAGGCACACAATATGGCTATAAAACTGCACACACGGTGATACAAATGTCTGCCCCGCATGTCAGCCAGGCGACCGTAGATGCACGTATTTTCATGAAAGGTCCCAGGGCATACCTGCTGCTGATGTGGGAAGAACGCAGCAAGTATCCGGCGCATCAACGGGATTTCGATGCCATTGCCAAGAGCTTTCGCCCCTATGATGTCAAAAAAGATGGCGATATCCCGCGTATTGTCCTCCATCAGTGGAAGCGTGGTGATAGCTGGCAGCGACTGGCAAAAAAAAGTCATATGATTCTCGGACGCTTTACGGCTGAAAAAATCGCTGCCCTGAATGGCATGGGGACTCAGGCTATACCTGCCGGAGGAACACTGATCAAAACGGTCAGATAGTGCTTCTTACATCCTGCAACAACAATGTTGTCATCTGTGTCATATGTTGCGGAAAGAAGTGACCTGCACCATCAATGGCATGGAAACGGATGTGTGGATGCCGTAAACACCATTGCTGTACGGCATCGAAGGATACGATTTCATCATTCGTGCCATGCACGACCGTCAATGGACGCTGTTCATCATCCAGGAAGCTGAAATCATACAAATTCACGGCCGGTGCCACGGCAAACATGCGTGTTACCTGCGCATGACGTACTGCAGCCTGCAACCCTGCATAACAACCGAACGAAAAGCCTGCCAGCCATAACGGAGCACCAGGCTGACATTGCTGCAGCCAGTTCATTGCAGCCAACGCGTCATCGGCCTCTCCCCACCCCTCATCCCAGTTACCTTCGCTCTTTTCCACACCGCGAAAGTTAAACCGCAATACCGAACACCCCAAGTCTTCAAATGCCCGGGCAATCCAGTAGACCACCTTGTTACGCATCGTGCCGCCATAGAGCGGATGGGGGTGGCATACAACCACAGCCGGTTTGTCTTGCCCGCCAGGCTGATACAATGCCTCCAGTTTCCCCGCAGGCCCTGTGAGAAAGCATTTCTCATGATGATGTTGTATGTTCATGATTCCGTCTGAAATAGCGTTGCATAGCGCTCATCGGAAAATCCCACAACGAGCTTCCCATCATGCTCCAGTACCGGTCGCCTGATCACGGCCGGAAACGCCTGCATCAGCCGGATGGCCTGCTGCGCATCCAGGTCCTGCTTCAACTCACCGGACAATGTACGCCAGGTTGTTCCCCGTCGATTCAGCAATGTCTCCCAGCCTGCCATGGCCGCCCAGGCTTTCAGCTTGTCCACATCGATTCCCTGCTTGCGCACATCGTGAAACACATAATCCACGCCATGTTCTGCCAGCCAGCGGCGCGCCTTGCGAATCGTGTCGCAATTGCTGATGCCATATATCGTGGTCATGAATCAAGTTTCCTCACAAAGGCAAAAAATTCGGGCTTATCCGCCACCTTCAGCGGTGTGATCACCATTTCCACCGGAAATGTCTGCCCGTTCCGGTGTAACGCATCCACCCGTACCGGCTTGTACAAAAAATTGCCGAAGCCACTTTCCTTATATCGCCGCATACCTTCCCGATGCTGTTCCCTCCGGGCCTCCGGCACGGCCAATAACGCCAGTTCCTTCCCCAGCACCTCCGGCAGAGACCAGCCAAACATTTTCTCCGCACTGCGATTCCAGCCAAGCACACGCCCTTCGTCATCAATGGCAATATAGGCATCGTAGGCACTGTCGATCACCTGCTGTAAACGGTGTCGCTTTTTTTCCAGCCGCGCATGTAATTCACGATGCTCATTCAGATAGGTTTGCCCTAATCGTCCAAAGCCGATAAACAGCAAACTCATCAGCGTCCGCATCCACAGATTATCCGGGTCCGAAGTGAACAGATTCTCGATAAAACCGCCACGATCAAACACCAGCACATGCAATACCGCATCAATCGGCCAGATCAAAATGCCGAGCAACACTCCCAGATAACCCAAACCCAATCGTTTCAGCACACACGCCTCCTGTGGTATGGAACGTAAATCAAACTCAATCCCGACACAACCGATAGCGAGCATAATGCTGGGCCGTGTCATGACCTTCCGCATCAAGGTACAGTGACAAAAGTTGCAGCGGCATGGCAGCATGCAATGCCCCTTCCAGGCAGGTGTGGAAATCCATACCGCCAAGCAAACAATGACGCGTAGTCAGAAACAGTTCATCCAGTGCCCCGCTAGCCAGCAAAGTGTGATGCACTTGAGGACCGGCAATCATATAGGCGCTGCGGTAGCCCGTATGGAGCAAATGTTGTCGCAGAAAAGTGCCATCGACATGCGCCTGTGAAGCACGAACCACACGTGCACCGGCCTGTTCAAGCAACCGCATGCGTGTCACATCCGCGCCGGATCCCGTTAACACCCATACCCGCCGGTCCTGCGGCAAAACATGGGGCGGAATATCAAGAGAAGCAGACAAAATGACCACATCAGGCTGGGGCTGCATACCCTGCTGCACGCGCCATTGTCGCAAATCGGCAAATGCGTCGCCATGCCCGACCGGCAGCAAATCCTGCGCACAACCCTGTGCAAACTGCCGAAAATAACGGGCAGATGTGATCATAACATCGCTTTGTGCTGCCAGTTCCTGATACAGACGCCAGTCTCGTGGATTGGCCAATGATGCCGGCACTTCCTGAGCTTGCTTTTGCTCGCTCCACAGCGAAATACGTCCATCCACGCTGGTAATATAATTTGCATAGATAAAGACATCCCCGGCTGCAGCCCGCCGCTGCAGATACAATGACAGATACAGTCCTGTCAGCGGAATCTGCGCCACAGGCCGGGGATAAAGACGGAATACACCCATCGCAGTATCATAACCGAAAGAACGTACGGTAAAAGATCGCAGCATTGCAAACAGCCTTTGCTCGTATCCCACAACAGCGACTGCCACTGATCATTGCCCGCCTGATGCAACGCCTTTCGTGCAAATCAGGCTGATTCCCCGGACAGGTGCAATAACACGACCCCGGCAATGATCAGGACAATTCCGGAAAACTTGATCAATGTCGCGCTTTCCTTAAAAAGAAAAACACCAAGAATAACGATCAAAGCTGTACCGATGGCCGACCAGATTGCATAGGCAACCCCCAGCTCGATACGCTTTAAGGCCATAACCAGGGCCGCAAACGAGCCGCCGTAAAACACGATAATCAGAACGCTCGGTAGCCAGCGCGTAAAACCAACCGACCATTTCAGACACATGGTACCCGAAACTTCCAGTACAATGGCTAACGCCAGCCACAGCCAGGCTGTTGTTATCGTCATATCAGAACGGCCACAGGCTCCAGCCGCGATCAAGCTTGTCCTGGCAGGTTTTCAGCTGCGCGGCATAACGTGCCGCCCGACGTTCCACCTTGCGTGCCACATTCATCAGCCACTTTTTCTTCAGATAGGTTTTGCGTGCGTAACCGCCATGCCCTTCATGATAGGCCAGATATTGCCGATAGGCATCCCATTTGGAAATACCCAGCTTCTTGTGCGACATATTGCAATACCAGCCGATAAAATCGACGGCATCCTCAAAATCATCGCGATCGGCCCAGGAATTGCCAGTGGATCGCTTGTACCACTCCCAGGTGGAATCCAGTACCTGCGCATAGCCATAGGCGCTGGTCACCTGTCCCCAGGGAATAAAGCCCAGCAATGTGTCATCAGGCGCTTCTGCTTCGGAACGAAAACGGGATTCCTGATAGATAATCGCCAGTTGCACA
This sequence comes from uncultured Zetaproteobacteria bacterium, assembly GCA_964613235.1. Lineage (GTDB taxonomy): Bacteria > Pseudomonadota > Zetaproteobacteria > Mariprofundales > Mariprofundaceae > J005. Next base: position 4,873 of record CAZTGM010000008.1, read on the forward strand.
TGCACCGGAACGCCCCATTTCTTGTACGACGCCCAGGCATATTCATACCAGTCATCCTTCTCATCAAAGATAGCGCAGCCGTTGTCAATATTGCGCGGCGGTGATGTGGCACAACCCGTCATTGCCAATGCCAGCAACAGCAACAAAAAACGCATTCCGAACATGCCGGAAGTGTTACATCAACACCCGTTCGACACCACCGTTTTTCACTTTGCGGATAAATGCCTCCTGCCAATCCTCACCATGCAGATGGCGGATCATCTCGACCACAATATAATCGGCCTCAACAGCAGACTCACCCTCAATACGCGACAGTCCCTGCAGGCAAGACGGACAGGAGGTCAACACCCGCACGTCATCATCGCCGGCATCGAGTTCCGCTCTGGCCCGGACCATTTCCTCTTCCTTACGTGCGCGGATCTTGCCGGCAATTTCCGGATGCGCCACGGCCAGCGTACCGGCTTCACCACAACACTGCTCTGATTTAACCGCATCCTGCTGCAATAATTGCTGAATCGCTGCCCTTGAACCATGCCGTTTCAGCGGCGTATGACAAGGATCGTGATAAAGATACTGTACGCCCTGAACACCCTCTGCCTGTACGCCCTGGCTCATCAGGTATTCATGAATATCAATCAGCGGCGCATCCGGGAAGACCTGCTCCAGTTCATACTGCGTAAGCTGATCAAAACAGGTGCCACAGGATACGATAACCGCCTCAAAATCCAGATAGGACAATGCGGTGCGAATGCGGTGGAACAACACCCGGTTTTCATAACTGATCCGGTCACCTGTTTCGTGATCGCCACCGGCCGTGCTCGGGTAACCGCAACACAGATAGGATGGCGGCAATACAACATTCAGGCCGAGCTCGAACAGCATCGCCTGTGTAGCCAGCCCCACTTGGGAAAACAGACGTTCCGAGCCACAACCCGGAAAATAGAATACCGCCCGGCCATTGGCTTTGGCCGGATCACGCAGCACAGGAATCGCATTCTTGTCACGTGACTCAATACCCAGTCGCTCGCGCGCCGTACCACGCTGCAGGCTGGGCAATGGCCGCTCGATAAAATTAATGACCTGTGCCTGTACACCGGAAAGATTACGTTTGGCCGCCGGTGTTTTCTTCACCAGCCCCAGTGCCTTGCCGGCACGGCTGGCCATGGATTGCGCCTTGTAGCCCCAGCGCAGCAACCCTTCCCTCATGTATTTGATTGCTGTCGGATTTTGCAGCAGCAGAAAGGCCATCGACAAACGGCTGCCGACGTTATTGCGCGACACGCCCTTGTCCTTGAGCAAGGCACGCATACGTTCGGTCACCTCACCGAAGTCGATATTGACCGGACATGGCAATTCGCATTTATGGCAAATCGTACAATGGTCGGCCACATCCTCCAGACCGGCAAACTGCTCAAAGGAAATGCCGGCACCGGTCTGGGATTCGTAAAGGAATGCCTCGATGATCGCGCCGGCCGCCTGAATCTTGTTGCGTGGCGAATACAGCATATTGGCGCGCGGAAAATGCGTATTGCATACCGGCTTGCATTTGCCGCAACGCAGACAGGGTGAAATCGATTCAGCCAGTTCGGTCAGATCGGCAGCCTCGAGAATGACCGACTCCATCTCCAGCAGATTGAAGCTCGGCGTATAGGTCAACTGCAAATCCGTATCCGGCAACAGCTTGCCGCGATTAAACAGGTGATGAGGATCGGCCTGTTGCAGATATACTGCCATTTCCTCAAGGACAGCCCGATCCATGTACGCCAGCTTGGTGATGCCAATGCCGTGTTCACCGGAAATCACACCACCCAGTTCCACGGCCTTGGCCATGATCTTTTCGACGACATGATGCGCCTTCTTCATCATCACATAATCATTGGAATTGACTGGAATATTGGTATGCACATTGCCATCACCGGCATGCATATGCGTGGCAATGACAATGCGCCCGGACAACACCTCGCGATGGCGTTCCTGCACGCCCTGTTGCAATTCGGCATGCCCCCGCAGCAAGGCCAGCACCGGTGCCTCCACCTCCTTACGATAACTGATGCGTAAGGCACCACGCTGGATGATGCGAAATACGCTTTCCTCATCCTGTATTGCTATATCCGGCATCAGTTCCGCCAATACGGAAGCCGGTTCATCCAGCCCTTTCAGCAAGCGACACCAGCGTTGCCGGGCTGTGTCGATAATCGCCAAACACTCATTCAGTTTGGATGCCAGATAGGCATCATCAGCAACGCCAAGCTCCGAGATTTCCAGCCGATTGCCGGACAGTTTTTCGCGCGCCTGGCGCAGCCAGGCTTCCTGCGCATCCAGCACCTCAATCTTGTTGGTCAGCGAATGCTGGATATTCAGATATTCAACATAATCATTGTATTCGCTGAGGCGATCGAGCGGAATAACCACATCCTCGTTGAGCTTGAAAGCGCGGGTATGCTTGGCAATGGCTGCCATGCGTCCCCGGTCACTCCAGAAACGCGTGCGATCGGCATCACTGACCGCCACAAAGCCTTCGCCGTTACCCTGTGAGGCAATGCGGCAAATATCGGCGGCAGCTCTGGCCACAGCCTGTTCATCATCACCGGACACATCAATGAGCAATACCACACGCGGCCGCTCACGACGCGTTGACTTCGACGTATAGTCGATCGCCTTCACATACTTCTCGTCGAAATGCTCCAGCCCTTCTATATATGCACCTGCCATGGCATCGACATGTTCCTTGATCGAAACCATAGCCTGCGTTGCATCGATAAGATCCTGACCGAAAAACTCGCAACATACCGTGCGCGTGAAGGAAAACTTGCGATGCAGTACGAACGTCGCTTCAACGATAAAGCCGTCGGTACCCTCTTTCTGCACACCGGGCAAACCACCCATGGCTTTACGCGTCACATCCTTGCCCAGCCCGCTTTTGCGGAAAGTCGAGCCCTCAATCACCAGAAGCTCCGGCTCACCCAAGGGCCGCATCTTTGCATCAAACCGCGTCAGGCGAAAACGGGCTTCTTCCTCATCATGAATTTTGCCCATATTATGATCCAGGCGTTCCACGATAAGCCAGTTGCCATCTGGTGTGACCATCTTCCAGCTGAGCAGATTGTCAACACACGTACCCCAGATCACGGCATGCTTTCCACCGGCATTCGATGCCACATTGCCGCCAATCGTGCAAGCCCACAGGCTGGTCGGATCGGTCGCAAATACATGCGGCTTCGATGCTTCCATAACCTTGCCCGTTACAGCACCCGCACCGGCCGTAATTGTTGCCACTTCACCTTTCGCACCGATATCACGCATCATCACAGGCCCGATGTGGTCCAGTTTCTCGACATTGATCATGACCGCATCATTGGACAACGGCACCGAACCACCGCATAGCCCTGTACCGCCGCCACGCGGAATGACCGTCAGGCCAAGCTCCGCCGCCGCACGTATCAGTCCCGGAATCTCCTCGGCCGTATCTGGTGTCAGCACGCAGAATGGATGATGTGAACGCCAGTCCGTGGCATCGGTTGCATGATGCGTCAGCGTGAACGGATCAAAGTGAATATTATTTTTGTGTGTATGCGCGGCAAATGCCTTCGTGGCTCTGGCGCGATGCTCCCCTTCCTCATCGAACCAGGCATAAAAGTCGTTGAGCAGGCGACCCGTGCATGCTGCCACCTTCTGCGCTCGTGGATTATCCTGGGCGCCATCGCAAATGCGCGACAGCCGATCATGATGCCGCTGGCGCATGCGTGCCCGGCGTGCCTTGTCGTGCAGCAGATCATTCTTCAGAAATACATTACGTTCGACCACCCAGATATCGCCGAGGATCTCGAACAGCATGCGTGCAGAACGGCCCGTACGCCGTTGATGACGCAACACGTTAAGATCATCCCAGACTTCTTCGCCAAGAAAGCGAATAACGATTTCGCGATCGGAATAGGATGTATAGTTATAAGGAATCTCGCGAATATTTTCGGTCAACCACATCTCCGTGTGCGTCAGATTGAGGCGCAGCATAATAGGCATTCAACATGAAGAAAACCTTAATACATTGAGGTTACATGCATTCATGGCAGAATCAGCGCATGATTACACTTTCCCAACGTATCCAGCAAGTTCAACCTTCGGCCACACTGGCCATCACAGCCAAGGCGGCGGAATTACGCGCTGCAGGCCGAAAAATTATTTCCCTGTCCGTCGGCGAGCCCGACTTCGACACCCCGAAACACGCCTGCAAGGCTGCCATCGAAGCCATCGAACAGGGCTTCACCCGTTATACAGCCGTGGCCGGCATCCCCGAATTACGCCAAGCCATCGCCGAGAAATTCCGGCGAGACAATGATCTCGATTACGAAGCCGAGGATATTCTCGTCTCCACGGGAGGCAAACAATGCATTTACAACCTGCTGCAGGCGATGATCAATCCCGGCGATGAGGTCATCATTCCTGCCCCTTACTGGGTCTCCTATCCGGACATGGTGCTGCTGGCCGGAGGTGCGCCGGTGATTGTGCCAACCACAGTCGATAATCATTTCCGTCTTGCCGCGGATCAGCTGGAGCAGACCATCACCCCGAAAACACGTCTATTGTTCCTGAACTCGCCATCCAACCCGACCGGCATGTGTTATTCGACCGAGGACCTGGCCGCACTGGGCAACGTGCTGCGCCGCCATCCGCAGGTAGCCGTGGCCACTGACGACATGTACGAAAAAATTATCTTTGACGGTCGCAACTTTGCCACCTTCGCCCAAGTCAACCCCGATCTGAAAGAGCGCACGATTACGCTCAATGGCGTTTCCAAAGCCTATTGCATGACCGGCTGGCGCATCGGCTTCTGTGCCGGACCCCGACACCTGATCAAGGCCATGGCCAAGGTGCAGGGACAAAGTACGTCCAACCCCAATGCCATCGCCCAGAAGGCCGCACTTGCCGCACTGACCGGCCCGACCGATGAACTGGAGCATATGGTACGCGTTTATGAAACACGCCGCTGCTGGCTTGTTGAAGCCCTGAATGCCATTGATGGCATACACTGCATCATGCCGGAAGGCGCGTTTTATGTATTTCCGTCCATCGCTGGCTGGCTGGGCCGCAAGACACAAGATGGTCGCACGCTGGATAATGATGTCGCCATCTGCGAGTGGCTGCTGGCAGAAGCCGGCGTGGCTCTGGTGCCAGGCACGGCCTTCGGCGCGCCCGGCCATGTACGCTTCTCCTATGCCGTGACACAGGACATGCTGGAAGAAGCTGTCCAGCGCATCGCCGAGGCCGTTCAACAATTGCGCTGATGCGATCATGGCCGAAAATACTCCTTCACTGACGGTCTTTTATGACGGCGCCTGTCCGCGCTGCGTGAAAGATCGCCGGCGCTTTGAGCAGATGGCCCGCAATACGGGAACTCAGGTGCAATGGCTGGATATCACCGGCCGCGATGAAGAGCTTCAGCAACTGGGCATCGATCCTCATGCGGCCTTAACCGAACTGCATGTGCAGGATGCTTCCGGACATATTCTGCGCGAACTCGATGCCTATATCGCACTGATGCGACATGTGCCCCGCCTGAAGCCCCTGGCCTGGCTGATCGGCCTGCCGCTGATTCGCCCCGCTCTTGCCCATTTCTATCACTGGAGTGTGCAGCGACGCCTGCGTCGACAGGGGCGATTGTGAACGAAACCATTCGTATTTGCCTTGGCCCGGAATGCGCACAATGCGGCGGCCCTGAACTGTTACAGCAACTCCATGACCTGGATATCCCCGTCAAACGTTGCCATTGTCAGGGCCTGTGTCATGAAGCACCGATTGCCTTTATCGGCACGCGCTGTATGGCAGCTGCTGATTTCGAAACACTGATTCGGCGCATCGTTTCACAGCAAGGGCATAAATCGTTACCATCGCCCCCCGGGATCTGTGATAACAGGCCCTGAAATCCAGTCAGACAGGTACAATCGATCTCCATGAACACCCTTGACCACCATGCCCGCACCGCTGTGTTGCACCATGCCCTGAGCAAACGCATCCTGATTCTCGACGGTGCCATGGGTACGATGATCCAGCAGCATCAACTGGAAGAAGCCGATTATCGCGGCGAACGCTTTGCCGACTGGCATTCCGAACTGAAAGGCAACAATGACCTGTTATCACTGACCCAGCCGCAAATCATCCGCGATATTCATACGGCCTATCTGGAGGCCGGCGCGGATATCATCGAAACGAATACGTTCAATGCCAATTCGGTATCCATGGCCGATTATCATATGGAAGAGCTGGTCTATGAGCTGAATGTCGCCGGTACCCGGCTGGCACGTGAAGCCGTCGATGCACTGGATACGGCGGATAAGCCACGTTTTGTTGCCGGCGTGCTCGGTCCAACATCACGTACCTGTTCCATCAGCCCCGACGTCAATGACCCGGGCTATCGCAACATCACCTTTGATGAACTGGTGGATACCTATCTTGAAGCCACACGCGGCCTCATCGATGGCGGTGCGGATATCCTGCTGATTGAGACGGTGTTCGATACGCTTAATGCCAAGGCCGCCGTTTTCGCCATCAAACAGTATTTTGATAAGCATGACGTGGAGCTGCCAATCATGATCTCCGGCACCATCACCGATGCCTCGGGACGCACCCTGTCCGGCCAGACTGCCACAGCGTTCTACGATGCCCTGGCGCATGCCGAACCGCTGTCGATCGGACTGAACTGCGCACTCGGTGCCGGCGAATTGCGCCAGTATATTGAGGAATTGTCCGCCACGGCGGCCTGCCATATCAATGCCCATCCCAATGCCGGCCTGCCCAATGCCTTTGGCGGTTACGATGAAACACCGAGCGATATGGCCGCAGAAATCGGCGAATGGGCACGCTCCGGTTTCCTGAACATCATCGGGGGCTGCTGTGGCACCAGCCCGGATCACATCCGTGCCATTGCCGAGGCCGTACAAGGTGTTGCTCCACGCGTCATACCGGAGCTGCCGGTCGAGTGTCGCCTCTCCGGCCTGGAGCCATTGCACATCGGTGAGGACTCCCTGTTCGTCAATGTCGGCGAACGCGCCAATGTCACAGGTTCCGCCCGCTTCAAACGCCTGATCATGGAAGACGACTATGCCACGGCACTGGATATCTGCCGCGAACAGGTGGAAAACGGTGCACAAATCATCGATGTGAATATGGATGAGGCCATGCTCGATGGTAAAGCGGCCATGACCACCTTCCTCAATCTCATCGCATCCGAACCGGACATCTCACGCATACCGGTCATGATCGACTCATCCAAATGGGAAATCATCGAGGCAGGCCTGAAATGCATTCAGGGCAAGGGTGTGGTCAACTCGATCTCACTGAAGGAAGGCAAGGATGTGTTTGTGCATCATGCCCGGTTGCTGCGCCGCTATGGTGCGGCCGTCATCGTCATGGCTTTTGATGAGGACGGCCAGGCCGATACCTATAAGCGCAAAATCGAAATCTGTGAACGATCCTATCGCATTCTTGTCGACGAAGTCGGCTTTCCGCCTGAGGATATCATTTTCGACCCGAACATTTTTGCCATCGCCACCGGCATCGATGAACACAACAATTATGCCGTCGATTTTATCGAAGCCACCAGCTGGATTAGGGAACACCTGCCGCATGCGATGATTTCCGGCGGTGTGTCCAATGTATCCTTTTCGTTCCGCGGCAACAATCCGGTGCGCGAGGCCATTCATTCGGTATTTCTCTATCACGCCATCAAACGCGGCATGACCATGGGCATCGTCAATGCCGGTCAGCTGGCCGTCTATGACGATCTGCCGGAAGAATTGCGCGAACGTGTCGAAGATGTCGTGCTTAACCGACGGCCGGATGCTACCGAGCGTCTGCTGGACATCGCCGAACAATATCGCGGCGATGGCACACAGGCTAAAAAGGAAAACCTGGAATGGCGCGAATGGCCGGTCGGCAAACGTCTGGAGCATGCGCTGGTCAAGGGCATTGATGCCTATGTGGAAACGGATGTGGAGGAAGCGCGCCAGCAATACGACCGCCCCATTGAGGTTATCGAAGGGCCGTTGATGGATGGCATGAATGTCGTTGGTGATCTGTTCGGAGCAGGCAAAATGTTCCTGCCGCAGGTGGTCAAGTCAGCGCGTGTCATGAAAAAGGCCGTAGCCGTATTGCTGCCCTATATCGAAGCTGAAAAGAGCGAGGGGTCATCTTCCAACGGCACCGTGCTTATGGCCACGGTCAAGGGCGATGTGCATGATATCGGCAAGAACATCGTCGGCGTTGTATTGCAATGCAATAATTTCGAGGTCATCGATCTTGGCGTCATGGTACCGGCCAGCACGATTCTGGACGAAGCGCGCAAACATAACGTCGATATCATCGGTCTCTCCGGCCTGATCACCCCATCACTGGATGAAATGGTACATATTGCCAAGGAAATGAAACGGCTGGGATTTGATATTCCGATCATGCTCGGCGGTGCCACGACATCGAAAGCGCATACGGCCGTTAAAATCGAACCAGAATATGACCAGCCGGTGGTCTGGGTCAAGGATGCCTCGCGTGCCGTCGGCGTTGCGCAAAACCTGATTTCCGAGGCATACCGTGAAAGTTTCGTTCAAAAGATTCGCGAGGAATACCAGGGCGTGCGCGAACGTTATCTGGGACGCCAGCAACAAACTGCATGGCTGACACTGGATGAGGCACGCGCCAATCGCATCGAACTTGGGACGGAAGATATTGCACCAGCCCCCAGGCAACCGGGCGTCACGGCACTGGATGCCATCGATCTTGAGCGCATCCGCAGCTTTATCGACTGGACACCGTTCTTCTCGGCCTGGGAGCTAAACGGCGCGTATCCGCGCATTCTCTCCGACCCGCACAAGGGCAAGGAAGCGAAAAAGTTGTTTGACGATGCACAACACTGGCTCGACCACATTATCGCTGAACGCTGGTTTGAAGCTCGCGCTGTCTTCGGCCTGTTTCCAGCTCGTGCCACGGATGATGACAGCATCATCATCTTTGATGATGAAGGCTGCAGCCGGGAACGCACGCGCTTCCATTTCTTGCGTCAGCAGACGGACAAAAAGGATACGCGCGCCAATCTTTGTCTGGCCGATTTTATTGCCCGCAAGGCTTGCGATCATCTCGGCGCATTTGCTGTGGGCATTTTCGGCGCAGAAGAACGTGCCAAAGCCTTTGAGGCTGAACATGATGATTACCATGCCATTATGATCAAGGTGCTGGCAGACCGCATGGCTGAAGCGCTGGCGGAAATGCTGCACTGTGATGTACGACGCGAATACTGGGGCTATGCAGCCAACGAGTCGTTGTCCATGGAAGATATGGTTCACGAAAAATATCAGGGCATCCGCCCTGCCGCCGGCTATCCAGCTTGCCCGGAACATACGGAAAAAGGCACATTATGGCGCCTGCTCGATGTCGAAAATCGCATCGGCATGCAACTGACCGAATCCTATGCCATGTTACCTGCATCGGCCGTATCCGGCCTGTATTTCGCCAGCCCGAAAGCACGTTATTTTACGGTCGGTAAAATCAACCATGACCAGACCGCCGACTATGCCAGGCGCAAGGGCATGACAATCGAAGAGGCCGAACGCTGGCTCGCACCCAATCTGGGATACTGAACCTTGCATTCACGGAAGACACATATTGCTGCACTGATGGCGCATAGCGATGTCAAATTCGGTACCAGCGGGGCCCGCGGACTGGCGCGCGATATGACCGATCGCATCTGCTATGCCTACACACTGGCCTTTATCGACTGGCTAAAGGAATGCGGGCAAATCACAACCAACGATCGCATTGCCATTGCCGGTGATTTTCGCCCCAGCACACCGAGAATCATGCATGCTGTCGCTGCAGCCATTGCGGATGCAGGAATGGAAGCACTTCATTGCGGTTTTATCCCGACACCGACATTGGCCAATTATGCTATCGGTCAGGGTATCGCCTCGATCATGATCACCGGTAGTCATATTCCCGATGACCGCAACGGTATCAAATTTTACAAGCCGGCAGGTGAAATCCTGAAATCCGACGAACAGGCCATGACCCAACGACATGTCCATCTGCCCGAACAGCGATTCGATCATGGAGGCCAACTGATTTCACCCGCCCCCCTGCCGAACATCTGCGGAGCTGCACAGCAGCAATATATCCGGCGCTATCTATCTGTCTTTCCGGCATCATGTCTGAGCGGATTACGCATCGGAATCTATGAGCATTCAACCGTCGCTCGGGATATCCTGTCTGAAGTTTTCAGTGCTCTCGGCGCTGACATCATCCGGCTGGGGCGTTCCGAACAATTCATCCCAGTTGATACCGAAGCTATTCGCCCTGAAGACATCACGCTGGCAAAACAATGGAGCAGTGAGCACCGGCTTGATTGCATTGTATCCGCCGATGGTGATGGTGACCGTCCACTCATCAGCGATGAATATGGCAACTGGCTACGTGGCGATATCGCTGGTATTCTGTGCGCACGTTATCTTGGTATTGATAGTATTGCCTTGCCGGTAAGCTGCAACACAGCCGTCGAGCAATGCGGCTGGTTTACGCATATCCGGCGCACCCGTATCGGCTCCCCATTTGTCATCGAAACCATGCAACAAGCCTTGCACAATGGCGAGTCCCCTGTCGCAGGCTATGAAGCCAATGGCGGATTTCTGACCGCCAGCGATATCATGTTAAACGGACATCTTCTGCCTGCCCTGCCTACACGCGATGCTCTCATCGTGCCTTTGGCGATTCTGGCACTGGCGCAACAGATGTCGTCTTCCGTTGCCGAACTCTGCCATCATTTGCCAGCACGTTTTACTTTCAGCGACCGTCTGAAAGGTTTCCCGACAGATATCAGCTCTAGCCGCCTGCAGCCGTTATACGGACCCCATGGCCAAGGCAACATGCAGGCTGCCGAACAGTTGTTTGCCGCTTATTTCGGCCCTGTTGCCGCTATGGATACCACGGATGGCATCCGCATGACATTCGCCAATGGTGATATCATTCATCTGCGCCCGTCGGGTAACGCACCGGAACTGCGTTGCTATACTGAGGCCTCCACACAATCGCAGGCACGGAAACTTAATAAGCAGTGCCTCGATATCCTTGAAACATGGCGCCCCTGATCTGCGCAGCCAGAAAATACCGTTGAATGGTATTCCCGTCGTCACGCATTCAATTTCTGACAATATTCGATCACATATGACCGGTCATAATCTGCTCCCGTGACAATTAATGCTGTACTGTGAATAAACAGCAGTCACAGGTCATACTCGGCGGGATATGAGGAAGCATGGAGGCTTCCCACGGAAAGAGCCATGAAGAAAACAGGACTCAATAACGTATTACGGGGCTTTGATGGGACGGTAGCGACGGACTGATTTTTTTCCGGGATTTCGTGGCGCCGGCCTGCACTCGCGGAGGCCGCTGCTGTACCGCCATCGTGATTAACACCTCGCTGCAGAATACATCTCCTCTGCAGCCGAGCTGGCATCATTGTTTATCGATCGGTTACCTGAAATTCTGAAAATCAAAAAGGAATATACCGAGAATAGTCTGTCGGATCATCAGTAACTGACATGCCATCTCCCCATCGCCTATTTGACGAACCATTCAAATTCATCTGCCGGAAAATCATCCACGGCAATAGCCTTCAGCATGGCCTCCCTGGCTGCAAGCAACAGGCGTTGCTGGGGTTCTTCCAGCATTCCGTCTGCAACCAGACGTGCAAGCCAGGCATCATAGCTTTCCGGCCCCTGCCAGCGCCCACCTTTCTCACGCAGCATCTTCTCAACAGGCTCCGCCTGCACAATCAAATCGCGCGCCAGACGCAAACGTCCGATCACATCATGTTCGTCTTCTCCACGATACATACCCTCCACAAGCCGTTCATGGGTCGGCGAATCCTGCAGCAGAATGTCTGCCACCTGTTTGGTCAAATGATCGGATGGAGGGCGAATACGCCGCCCCCAGGGCAATACCCATAACTGCATTTTCCATGCCACCGGGCGTAAGGGAAAGTTGCGAATAATACCATGTATCGCCTCCTGCACCTGATACAGGCAATATTCACAGGACCATTGCACCAGCGGCCAATCATCCTCCGGCTGGCCATCATCCTCATAGCGTTTGAGTACGGCCGAGCACATATACAGATGCGCCAGCACATCGGCAAAACGGCCGGACAAAAACTCCTTGCGTTTTAATGTGCCACCCAGCACCAGCAGGGTCATATCAGACATGGCACCAAGTCCGGCACTGAAGCGGGACAACTGGCGATAATATCTCGCCGTCTTGCCGGTGACAGGCGTCGGCGCCAGCCATCCGTGGCTGATACTGTAGGCAAAACTGCGCCCGATATTGCTCAGGGTATAAGCCAGATGCTGCAACAGCAGCGCATCAAATGCTGGCAACCCCTCCTCTTCCGGCAATGTCACGGCCTCCATTTCGGATAACAAATAGGGATGGCAACGCACCGAACCCTGGCCGAAGATCATGAAACTGCGTGTCAGGATGTTGGCTCCTTCCACGGTGATAGCCACCGGAATCGACTGATAGGTACGGCCAAGATAATTGGACGGCCCCATGCAAATGCCGCGACCACCATGAACATCCATGGCATCATTGATGACCTGACGCATACCTTCGGTCAGATAGCGCTTGGCCATGGCCGTCACGATGGCCGGTCGCTCTCCCGCATCAAGCGCACTGGTCGTCAGCCGTGCCGTTGCATCCATGAGATACGTCATGCCCCCAATGCGCGCCAATGCCTCCTGCACACCTTCAAAGCGCCCTACCGGCGTGTGGAACTGCTTGCGCAGACGCGTATAAAGCCCGCAACTTTCCGCCGCCAGCTTGCCTGATGCCACGCTTAATGAAGGTAAGGAAATGCCGCGCCCGACCGACAGACGCTCAATCAGCATGCGCCAGCCCTGACCGATCATTTTCTGCCCGCCGATGATCCAGTCCAGCGGAATGAACACATCATATCCGGCATTCGGTCCGTTCATAAAGGCGATATTCAGTGGATCGTGTCGCCGGCCAATAACGACACCCGGCGTATCCACCGGAATCAGTGCACAGGTAATACCCAGCGATTCTTTCTCGCCCAACAAATGATCGGGATCGTACACCTTGAATGCCAGGCCCAGTACCGTAGCCACTGGTCCCAACGTAATATAACGCTTGTGCCAGTTCAGACGTAATCCCAGTGTCGGTTTGCCATCAAATTCCTGCTCACAGACAATGCCGTGATCGGTCATGCCTCCGGCATCGGAACCGGCCTCCGGTGCAGTCAGCGCAAAACAGGGAACCTCCTCTCCTCTGGCCAGCCGCGGCAGGTAATAATCTTTTTGTGCTTCGGTACCATAGGCCAGCAGCAATTCGGCAGGCCCCAAAGAATTCGGCACCATGACCGTTACGGCCGTCGCACCGCTGCGACTGGCAATCTTCTGCAGTACACGCGAGTGGGCATAGGCGGAAAATGCCAAGCCGCCATAAGATTCGGGAATAATCATGCCGAAAAAACGGTGTTCCTTAATAAATTGCCAGACCGGGGCAGGCAAATCACGCAATTGATGATGGATCTGCCAGTCATCGAGCATGTCGCATAACTGCTCTACCGGCCCGTCGATAAACGCCTGCTCTGCTTCCGTTAACGACGGCACAGCAATGGATCGCAATTTCTGCCAATCCGGTTCGCCGCGCATCAATTCCGCTTCCCACCAGATGCTGCCTGCCTGCAGTGCTGTCCGTTCGGTGTCGGAAATGGGCGGCATCGCCTGACGGATATAACGAAACAACGGCCGACTGATCCAGCGCATGCGCCAGTCACGTATCTGAAAAGCAGCAACCCCGACAACTTCCAGCAACAGTAGCAATACGCCGAGCCATCCCGGCAAACCGACAACCATCAGAAGCAGGACCGCGATAGCCAGCACACCAGCCCAAGAAAGTAACGACAAACGCACACGCGCCAGTAACAGGGAACATCCAAGCAACAACCCAATCAGTACGATCCAGAACATGAGCTACCTCCAGGGGTCGGGCCAATATCATCAACGACCAACAGTAAACATCTGTCTCACAGTGTATGCCAATGCTTTCAAAAACAAAAGAGGGCCCTGATGGGCCCTCTTTCTTCAAACAGTTTTTTGCCTTTAAAAATGGTGTGTCAATGAAGCTGCAAGAACATGCGCATCAGCTTTATAGGTACCATTATAAAATACTGCTGCAGATGCAGTTTGCGTACGATCCGAAAGCAACACATAGCTGTAGGCCAGATCCAGTGTGGTTTTGTCGTTAAAGTCATAGCCATAACCAATATTGAACAGCTGGCGATCATTACCCGGGATACGCGGTGTTAAATAACGATCTTCAATCGGCGTCGGATCGAACACATAGCCCAGTCTCAGTCGCATATCATCATTAATCTTCCATTCGACACCCGCGCGAAACGCTACTGTGGCATTCCAGTTACTCACAGATGTCAGCGTTCCTGCCGCACCCAGAGCTGGCTGGACAATGACCAGGCGATCATAAGTCGTCCAGTTTACCCAGTCGATATCGGCACTGAGTAACAGGTTCTGATCAACCTGATAAGAGACACCGAAGTTAAACATGTCCGGAAAGGTGATCGAAGTACTTCCTGATGTCGAAAAGCCTGGGGGCAATGCTGCTGCGGCAGAACCCAACGGATATAATCCGGTACCAGACAGATCGGTTTTGACCTGGCTGCGATAACTGGCACCAATACCAAGGGGGCCATTCCTGTACATGACAGCGACATTACCGCCCCAACCATCACCATTGCCACCAAAGCGAAGGAACGGACTGTCCAGGTCAGCATTAAAGACATTATAATAGGTCAGTCCCACGGCAATTGAAAAATTCTCGTTCACCTTGACAGCCATAGATGGATTCACATTGACCATTTCAATGCGCGAAAAGGTGACTGTAGCCGGCCCCAGCGCAGGAATCACTGCTGCCACTGCCGTTGTGCTAAATGGCGCACCGGAACCTCTCCAGTCCGTGGACAAACCGAACGGCGTATTAATGGCCAGGCTAAACGCCAGCGCCGAATCCGGCGTGTTATAAACCAGATAACCATGAGGTGTGAAAAACGTATCTTTTTTCGCCTTATAGGTGCGTCCTGCAGGGCCGCCGATACCGACCGTATCGGTATATTCGTTATTCGGCACGATGACATCCAGATTTAGCGTGCCGGAAATGCCTTCCTGAAAGGCAATGCCTGCCGGATTAAACCATGCTGCACTCGGATCATCGGCCACACCGGTAAACGCGCCACCCATACCCTGGGCCCTGGCACCCTGTTCACCGATAAAAAAACCACCGGCCTGCGCACTGCTCATGGCGACAAAGAACGCAGCCAAGAAAACAAATATCTTTTTCATATTGCCATCTCCTCCGTTAAATCGTGCAGAAAAGCCGACACGACCATTCCGCTCCTCACGGCATGGAGATTAGACGATAATCACCATTTCAGCAACCAATGCACGATGCGTTTGACCTTGGGCGAAAAAAGTGTATCCGCATAAAAACTTCCTGCAACGCGTTTTCCGGCCTCACCGAGCGTCGGGTACGGCGCAATCAGGCCTGCCATAGCGCTGATCTTCATTTTCTGACTCACGGCCAAAATCCAGGGCTGAATCAGCTCACCGGCGTGCAAGCCCACAATCGTAGCCCCCAGCACACGCCCCCTGTGTCCGACAATCACCTTGATCCTGCCTTCCGTTCTGCGCTCGGCCTGGGCACGATCATTTTCCGTCATCTCCCAACGCAACACACGCACGGCCATACCCTTATTTTCAGCCTGTTTCTGAGTCAATCCGACATGCGCCAGTTCAGGATCGGTATACGTTACCCAGGGCACGGCTGAATAATCCACTTTTGCCGGTAAGCGGAACAACATATTGCGAATGACGATGCCTGCCTGATAAGCCGCCATATGCGTAAACTGATAAGGCCCTGCCACATCACCGATGGCAAACACACGGCGATTACTCGTACGCAGTCTGGCATCCACGCGCACACCACGCGGCGAATAGTCGATGCCTGCCGCCTCCAGATTCAGGTCTTCAACATTGGCCCTGCGCCCTGTCGCAATCAGCACATGCGAACCATATGCGCATTGCTCGCCTTCGTCCGTTTCGCAATACACAGCAATGCCATCGGGTGTTTTCTCAAAATGAAGATTGCGTCCGCCTTCATAAAACGTTACACCTTCCTTGCGCATGCGTTCAATAACCACGGCCGCCATCTCAGCATCATCCTTAACCAGCAGGCGCGCCATTTCCATAACCGTGACCTCAGCTCCCAGACGGCGATGCGCCTGTGCCAATTCCATGCCGATCGGTCCGCCACCAATAACGATCAGGTGCCGGATCATCTCACTTTGTCTGAAAATATTCTCGTTGGTCAAATAGTCGATCTCATCCAGCCCCTCGATCGGCGGCACAAACGGCGAGGATCCGGTCGCCAGCACAAAGTATCTGGCACGAATACGCTGATCACCTGCGCGTAATGTTTTAGCATCCTCAAATGTACCGGCAGCGCGCACCACGGTCACACCCAGTTGCTCAAAACGCTGCTGCGAATCGTTCGGTGCAATCGCCGCGATCACATCCTGCACATGCGCATGCACCTGCTGCCAGTCCGTACACAAGGAATCCGCATGCACGCCAAAGTTTGCGGCATCCCTGACCGCCTGTGCCTTTTCTGCGGCCGCAATCAAGGCTTTCGACGGCACACAGCCAGTATTCAGGCAGTCCCCCCCCATCTCTCCCTTTTCCACCAGCACCACGCGCGCGCCCATCTGGGCAGCCACGGCCGCCACGGTCAAACCGCCGGAGCCGGCCCCAATCACGCAGATATCCGTCTTGATCTGTTGCATATCAATCCACCATTTACCGCCCGTACAATCGCTTATAAAACACCGGCAATAAAGCCAGCAAAGCCAGTCCGGCCAGCGCCGCGATAACCTGCGGCGTCATTACACCTGCCATACTGATTGCCTCTCCCTGCTCCAGCACACTGCCAAGTCCTGCGCCGGCCAATGCATAGATAAAGGTCGCCGGCATAATGCCCAGCCATGTTGCCAGTACATACACCCGCAAGGACACACCAAGAAAGGCCGGCACCAGATTCACCACAAAAAACGGAAAAACAGGAATCAGCCGCAACACCAGCAGATAATTGAAAGCATCCTGTTCAAAACCGCGACGCATGGCCTCCATCTTCGGACCAGCCTTCTGCAGCAACCAGTCACCCAGCGAGGTTTTGGCCGCCAGAAACACCAATGTGGCTCCAATCGTCGCCCCGATCACGGCATAGATTCCGCCGGCTACGGCACCAAACAAAAAACCTCCGCTCAGCGTCATCACCAGACCGCCCGGCAGGGAAAAAGCCACAACCAGAATATAGATGGCGATATAGACCAGTGCTGCCTGCCAGGATGAAGCCGCCACCCGATCCAGCAGCATCTGCCGATGTGCCGCCAGAGCGTCCAGACTGAGAAAGCGGGCAACATCGAAATACATCAACAGGGCAAATCCGAGCACCAGTACCAACAGGGGAATAAAACGTCGATTCATGATTACTCCCTGACAATCAACGTATAATCCGGTGTCGGATTCAGCGGACAGGAATAACGGTATTCGCCCCCACGCAATTCAATTTCATAGTCCTTATGCATGCCGGTGAGAATACCGCCACCAGAAACCGATGGCAGTGTCAGCCGGAACAGTCCGGTGCCGCGCAGCCAGAAGCCCAGCGGATAGGGAACTTTTTATTATGCACCCGGAACACATAGCGGCCCGGCTTCAGCATCAATACCGTTGCTTCCTGCAATCGTGATTCGGCCGTTTGTGCATTAATCCGTTCACAATCGCTGGCCGAACGTGCTAAAAAGCGCCAATCTTTTCCTTCCGTCTCGACAAACTGGCAGGGCGTCTGCGTCAACGTGATGAGCTGCGCATCCGCCGCAGCAACAGCCGGCAGCGAAAGCATAACCAATAACAATAATATCCATTGCAAGCATGTATGAAGGCCTTTCATCATCATCGATCTCCTTGCCCGGGTGGTCGCATCTTCGATCATGAACTTACACGGGCTGAGCAAGAAAAAAGGCGGCCCTGCGGCCGCCTCTGCTCATAGCAATCACAATATACGCATCAAAGCTCTTCGGCGTGACTGGCCAGATAGCTGGCAACGCCCTCCGCATCCGGCTTCATGCCTTCCTTGCCTTTGTTCCAGCCTGCCGGACAAACCTCGCCATGCTCCTCGTGGAACTGCAAGGCATCAATCATACGCAACATTTCATCGATATTGCGACCCAGTGGCAAATCATTGACCACCTGATGGCGCACCACACCATCCTTGTCGATGAGGTACGAACCGCGGAAAGCCACGCCGGCATCGGCAAATTCCACATCATACGCCTGACAAATTTCATGTTTCACATCGGCCACCAGCGGATAAGCAACGGAACCGATACCACCCTCATTCACCGGCGTATTACGCCATGCTGCATGGGTAAACTGGGAATCGATCGAACAACCGATGACCTGCACGCCACGCGATTCAAATTCCTTGATACGGTGATCAAAAGCAATCAGTTCACTCGGACATACGAAGGTAAAATCCAGCGGATAGAAAAACAGTACCCGATACTGTCCATCATAATCCGACAGGGAAAAATTCTCATTGATGGAACCATCCGCCATCACTGCTGCCGCGGTAAAGTCCGGGGCCTTCTTTCCAACCAATACGCTCATTGAAATCTCCTCTTCAACGCAAATAGTTGTTGAATACTAGCAGACGCTTTGCCGCTGGCTACCCTAAACAGGTCATGGTTTTTTATGACAGCCGCACAAATACGACATGCCTGCAAACATTAAACATATCTTAACTTTCATTGCCGCCATTGGCTGATACCATGCGCCAACTTTTTTTATGAGGTTATCACTATTATGTCGCGCAAATTACGCAATATCGCCATCATCGCTCATGTGGATCATGGTAAAACCACGCTGGTCGATGAACTTCTCAAACAGTCCGGGACCTTCGATGCGCGGCAGGAAGTGGAAACACGGATGATGGACTCCAATGATCTGGAGCGCGAACGCGGCATCACGATTCTGGCCAAGAACACTTCCATTCAATATGGCGATACGACGATCAACATCGTAGATACCCCCGGCCATGCCGATTTTGGCGGCGAAGTGGAACGCATCCTGAACATGGTCGATGGCGTATTGCTGCTTGTCGATGCACGCGAGGGTCCGATGCCACAGACAAAGTTTGTGACCTCCAAAGCGCTGTCGCTGGGCCTCAAGCCCATCGTTGTCGTCAACAAAATTGATCGCGAAGGCTCCGATCCTGATGCCGTTGTCGATGCCACCTTCGACCTGTTTGCCTCACTGGGCGCAACCGATGATCAGCTGGATTTTCCGGTCGTCTATGCCTCGGCCAAACTAGGCTATGCCAAGCTCGACCTGGCTGAAGACTCGGATAATCTGGGTTGCCTGTTCGATACCATCCTTGAGCATATCGCGTCGCCGGAAGGCGATGCCGATGCCCCGTTACAATTACTGGCCACGACATTGGACTGGGATGACTACATCGGCCGTATCGTCATCGGTCGCATTGCCAACGGACGCCTGCGCGTCGGCCAGGATGTTGCCGTTGTACATGCCGACAGCTCCACGGAAAACTTCCGCATTACGCGTCTGCTTGGCTTTCACGGCCTGAATCGCGTGGAAATCGAAACGGCGGAAGCCGGTGATATCGTTGCCGTCGCCGGTATCGAACACATTAATATTGGTGAAACGATTGCCGATCGTGACAATCCGCTCGCCCTGCCGGTCATCCATGTCGATGAACCGACGCTGACCATGGAACTGCATGTGAACAACTCCCCACTGGCCGGTACGGAAGGCAAGTTCATCACCACTCGCCAGATTCGCGACCGCCTGATGAAGGAAATCCGCACCAATGTGGCCATGAAGGTGGAAGAAACTGATTCGGCCGATATCTACAAGGTATCCGGTCGCGGCGAATTGCATATCGGCATTCTGCTGGAGAACATGCGCCGCGAAGGCTTTGAAATGGCCGTCTCCCGCCCTTCGGTTATCGTGCGTGAAATCGACGGCATCAAACAGGAACCCTATGAACATGTCACCGTGGATGTCGATGCCGAGTTTCAGGGTACCGTTATCGAAAAGCTGGGTAAACGCGGTGCGGAAATGACGCATATGCAATCCAATCCGGATGGCACGACACGTATCGAATTCATGTGCCCGACGCGCGGCCTGATTGGCTATACCTCGGAATTCCTCACCGATACCAAGGGGACCGGCGTATTACACCATATCTTTCACAGCTATGGCCCCTACATCGGTGCGCTTCCGGGACGCACAAACGGTGTACTGATCTCCATGGTGGATGGTGAATCCGTCGCCTTTGCCCTGTGGAAGTTACAGGAACGCGGTAAGATGTTTATTGGTGCCAATGAAAAAGTCTATGAAGGCATGATCATCGGCATTCACAGCCGCGACTCCGATCTCGTCGTCAACCCGATCAAGGGTAAGAAACTGACCAATGTACGTGCTTCCGGCAAGGATGATGCCATTGACCTGGTGCCACCCATCCAGCTTACGCTGGAGCGTGCCATCGAATTCATTGCTGATGACGAACTGGTGGAAATCACGCCGAAATCCATCCGACTGCGCAAGCGCCTGCTCAAGGAACACGAACGTAAACGGGCTTCTCGGCCGGCCTGACGACAACGGGCGGCCTTCTCAGGCCGCCCAGTCGTGTTTAATCAGCCACCACTTAAGGCTCGACCGTTACCCTATCCATGACATCACCGGGTTTGATACGGTCCACGATATCCATGCCCTCAATCACCTTGCCGAATACCGTATAACTGCCATCCAGATGCGGCTGTGGCGCATAACAGATATAAAACTGGCTGCCGGCTGAATCAGGATCGGCCGAACGTGCCATGGCCACGCTGCCCCGTTCATGCTTGTGGCTGTTGAATTCCGCCTTCACGTGATAGCCCGGACCACCCGTACCATCACCTTTCGGATCCCCGCCCTGGGCAACAAAGCCGGGAATCACGCGATGAAACGTCAAACCGTTATAAAATCCGTCGCCGGCAAGCTTCTTGAAACTGGCCACGGTATTCGGTGCCGCATCCGGAAACAGTTCAATAACAATATCTCCGCCATCCTGCATATGGATGCGCACATGATTGCCTGCCGGAATACCTTCATCGCCGGCTTGCGGCGCTTGTTTCTTGGTAAACAATCCCATATCACTCTCCTTATTCGTCGCTGTTGTTGTTTGTTCACATGCTGTCAGGGCAACCAGCCCCAGCAGCAATGTGATCGTCCATTGTTTCATAACCATTTCTCCCGCGCCGAAGGCAACACCTTTTTCGGATGCAATACCTCACAGAACTGACCAGCACGAATCTCGCCGGTCCCCAGCAGACCATCATCGGCAAACACCGCCACTTCACCAAGTGTTCCGGGATGAGCAGATAACTGCAAACGCTGCCCCAGTACAAAACGTCGCGCCAGTTCAGCCGATAGACTGCACGAAGGCAATTCGCGCAGCCACTGTGCCAGCGGTACGACATACCGCGCAGGATCATGCTGTAACTGTGTCATGGCAACCATCATCGCCTCCGGCCAGCCGCCGGTACTCAGACGACGTAATGCCGTCACACAACCACCCAGTCCCAGTGCCAGACCGATATCCCGTGCCAGTGAACGAATATATGTACCTTTGGAACAATGAACGCGCAGGGTCAGCCTTGGCAGTTTAACATCCTCAAGGATGATCTCATGGATATGAATATCCCGTGCGGGCAAATCCACTGTTTCCCCGGCACGTGCCAGTGCATGTGAACGCTGGCCATCCACACGAATGGCCGAAAAGGTCGGCGGCACCTGACGCTGCGGACCTGTAAACGTCTGCACAACGCCCTCAACCGTCGAACGCGACAGCTCGGGGACGTCGAATGCACCAATCAGCTCCCCTTCCTGATCCAGCGTATCGGTCTGCAGGGAAAGGTCCATCTCAAAGCGATAGCGCTTCTCAGCCTGAAGGCCGTAATCGGCAAAACGGGTGGCTTCTCCCAACAGGATCGGAAGCATGCCCGAAGCCAGCGGGTCCAGGGTACCAGCATGGCCTGCCTTGATGCGCTTGCATTCTTCCGGTGTGAACAGACGCACCAGTGCATTCACCGCCCTGCGTGATGTCCAGCCAAGCGGTTTATCCAGAAACACAACACCCGACAAGCATGGCTGTTCAGCCAAGCGCACCACTCACAGCCGGACGCAATCGCTCATATACCTCATCCAGCGAACCATGCAGCAAACAACCTGCTGCATGCGGATGTCCACCGCCACCAAGACTGGCAGCCAGATCACCAACATTGGCGTATGTTTTGCCACGGAAACTGACTTTCCAGCAATTCTTCCGCACCACATCCGCACGCACGAATACAGCAACTTCAACACCATCGATGCTGCGCGCGTAATCAATTAAACCCTCGGTGTCTTCCACATCCGCACTGGTCTGCTCATACATAGCCTCAGTGACAACAATCCAGGCTGAGCGCCCCTTGTCGCGCAACTCCAGCGTTTCCAGACATGCGCCAAGCAGGCGCAATGAAGCCAGTGACATTCCTTCATACACATGCCTGCAAATAAACCAGGGATCGGCCCCCGCTTCGACCAGCGTAGCCGCAAGACGATAGACTTCCGCCGTGGAAGAAGGAAGACGAAAACTTCCTGTATCGGTCAGGATGGCCGTATACAACGGCGCCGCAATATCGCGGCTTATAGGGACATTCAGTGCCAACAAAAGATCATAAATCATGGCCCCGGTCGCACAATAGCGGTGATCGACACAACACACATCGCCAAATCCCTCGTTGCTGCGATGATGGTCGATATTGACCAGCTGTGCCCCGACAAAAAAGGCATCCGACATCCCCAATCGACGTAAAGAGCCGCAGTCCAGACTGATGATCAAATCACCGCCGGCATGTGCGGAAAGCCAGCTTCCCTTGCCAACCTTCTTCGCTCCGGCAAGAAAACGATAAATACGTGGCACGCCATCCAGGTTATGCATGGATACGTTCTTGCCCATACTCTCAAGCGCATGAAACAATGCCAGTTGGGAGCCGATGCCATCGCCATCCGGATTCTGGTGTGTGATTAATACAAGGTGTTCAGCCTGTCGGATTAGGCGGATCACATCCGTCCAGTCCGTATCGGCAAACAAAGGGGTCATGACGATCTGATATTCCTTAGCTGGCGCAATACAGCCTCGCTTCGATCCACAGCCTCATCCCATTTAAAACGTAATGACGGAACCCTGCGCCGAGCCATACCGCGTCGCAGCGCATGCTCGAAATGAGGTTTCATTTTGTTCAACTGCTTCATGCAGAATTCGGCATTATGATCCAGACCATGAACCCATATCGTAACCAGATGGCTTCCTGTTGAGGGTTCGACACGCGTGATCGCCAGCCCCTGCAAACGCGGATCCGCGATATCGCGGACAAGCAACGTTGACAACAGGCGCTGAATGTCCGCATAAAGCCTGCTCTGAGCCGGATTAGAGTATGCCATCAGACAATCTTATAGCTTCGCTGCTACTTCCTCAATGATATAGAACTCGAACGTATCACCGACTTTCACATCATTAAATTTCTCGATGCCAATACCACATTCATAACCATTCTTCACTTCACGGACATCATCCTTGAAACGTTTGAGGCTGGCCAGCGTACCGTCATAAATCAGTACGCCTTCGCGCAATACACGCACCTTGGCATTGCGGGTGACATAGCCATCGTTAACGTAACAACCGGCCACAGCACCCACCTTCGGCACCATGAACACATCACGCACCTCGGCGGAGCCGATGACTTTCTCTACTTCGTCCGGTGCCAACACGCCAGCCATGGCTTCCTTGATGTCATCGATGGCATCATAGATGACCTTGTAGAAACGCACATCCACGCCTTCTTTTTCTGCCAGCTTCTTGGCCTTCGTTTCCGGTCGCACATTAAAGCCGATGACAATCGCGTTGGATGCCGAAGCCAGCATGATATCCGACTCGGTGATACCGCCGATGCCCTTATGAACAACCTTGACCTTGACCTCATCCGTGCCGGCCTTGGCCAGTGATTCCGCCATAGCCTCCACCGAACCAGTCACATCACCCTTGATCAGCACGGGCACTTCCTTGACACCGCTCTGCATGGCCGCAAACAATTCGTCCAGGCTGGCCCGTTTCTGACTCATGACGCCCTTTTCACGCTCAACATCCTGACGATAACGCACAATGTCGCGAGCCTGCTTCTCGTTTTCTACGACAATAATCTCCTGACCTGCTTCCGGCACGCTTTCCAGACCAAGCAACTCGAACGGAATCGATGGTCCTGCCGTGCGATGCTGAACGGCATTCTCATCCACAATGGCACGAATGCGGCCCATGACTGTTCCCACCACAACGATATCACCCTTGTGGAATGTACCATTCTGCACCAGTACCGTGGCTACAGGTCCGCGACCACGATCCAGCCGTGATTCGATAACCACACCACGACCACGACGATCCGGATTGGCGCGTAATTCCAAAATTTCGGTCTGCAGAGCCAGCATTTCCAACAGATCACTCAGTCCCTCACCGCTCTTGGCTGAAACCGGAACGACAATGGTATCGCCGCCCCACTCCTCCGGAATCAGTTCATGCTCAGCCAGCTGGCGCTTGACCATCTCCGGATCTGCCCCTTCCTTGTCCATCTTGTTGACAGCTACAATGATGGGAACTTCCGCAGCACGCGCATGGTTCAGTGCTTCCACGGTCTGCGGTTTCACACCGTCATCAGCGGCAACCACCAGCACCGCCACATCCGTCAGTTTGGCACCGCGGGCACGCAGTCCGGTAAATGCCTCATGCCCCGGTGTATCGATAAACACCACGCGATCACCGGACTCCAGCTTGACCAGATAGGCACCGATATGCTGCGTGATGCCTCCGGCCTCACCGTCGGCAACATGAGCCTTACGCAGAGCGTCAAGAATAGATGTCTTGCCATGATCCACATGGCCCATAACCACCACCACCGGCGGACGCGGCACCAGCGCTTCGGTATCCTGCTCTTCTTCATCGATCAATACATCTTCCACTTCAGCAGCATTGATCAGCTTCGGCTTGTGACCGAATTCTTCCACGATCAGGATCGCCGTTTCCGCATCAATGCTTTCATTAACGGTGACAGGCATGCCCATTTCGAACAGTTTCTTGACCACATCGCCACCCTTGATGGCCATGCGACTGGCCAGCTCCGATACCAGAATCGGATCGGTTACTTCCACCTCACGCACAACAAATGCCGCATCGTCTTTGGTAATCTTCTTGTTCCGCTTGCGATCACCACGGGCCAGACGCGCCATGCGATCTTCTTCTTCCTGCGTCAGGATAACATGTCGTTTTTCGGCATAGGCACGACGGGCTGCTTTCTCGGCCGGACTCAGACGACGTTGTGGCCGTCCACCACCGAACTGACCACCGCCAGGACGCTTGCGCTGTGCACCTGTCGGTGCCGCATCCGCTCCTGTCTGAGGCGCAACGGCCACCGATGGTGAACGCTGCGGCGCTCCGCCTCCGCTCCCCGGACGACGAGGCTGCTGCGGACCACGACGTTCTCGACGTTCCCGGCGCTCATCACTGATGTTTTTCTCAATTTCTTTCATCGTTGATCGTGGTGCCTTTTTGGCTGCGATCTGGGCCGGTGTCAGCCCCTTGCGAATCGTTGTACGCGGACCGCCTCTGCCAGGCGTTGCCCCTGTTGCACCACCACGTCTGGCTGGCTGTCCTGCCCTGTCGCGGGAAGAAGATGCTCCCGGTGCACGATTGCGATCCGATCCGGCCAACGGATTTCGGCTACGCTCAGGCGCTTGCCGCGGTGTTTCCCTTCCGGCAACACGCTGCACTGTCTTTGTCGCCGCCATGGTGTCCTTATTAGCCTGCACTGCCTGAGCAGCCCGCTGAGCCGGCGTCTGGGTCTTTTTCGCTGTCGCTGCGGCAGGTGCTGCCTTCTTGACTTCGGCTGTTGCAGTAGCAACGGGAGCCTGCTTCTTTACTTCCGCTAAAGATGCGGCTGCAGCCGCTTTGGCAACCTGTGCCGGCTTGGTTGGCGGCACAGGCTTGGTTGGCGACACCACCCGACGTCTACGAACTTCAACAGTTCGCCCACGCCCCTCGACATTGCCACTGCGTGCAGACTGGCCGGCAATCATAGGACGATTCAACGTCAACGTTTTGCCACCAGCAGTTTTTTTACCACTGCTTGCAACAGCCCGCGCTGCCTTGCGGATTTTTTCCTGATCATCCGCATCCAGCATGCTGGTCGGCCTGCTGGCTGCAATATTGCAGTCCTGCGCAATGCGCTGAACTTCCGTTGCATCCATGCCCAATTCTTTTGCCAAGTCGAGGATACGCTTCGCCATGTTATAAATACCCCGATTCCTTCAAGCGTCTCAACCAGACGCAGTTTTTTACCCATCCAGCCATCTGCCGGGAATCATCGATTCCGGCAACAGCCAGTGTTTCGCGACCAAACAGATCGCCCAGCCAGTTCTCGCCCGGCACTTCCAGCACCGTTGTTCGTCCACCCGCATCGCTGCGTTTCTGTGCACCATCGACAACCTGTCTGCGCAACGACTGACCTGCATCGCAAGCGAGCAAAATCAGCAGCGGCGCATTATTCCACATACGATGCATCACTGCATCCCTTCCAAGGCAAGCCTGACTGCGCAAACGTCTGGCCGTCATTTGCAACTGCCGCATCAATACCTGCCCGATACGCTGCTGCAACGCAGCCCAGTCCGCCTTGATGCCGGGAAACTTCCCTTTCAGCGACATCAAACGTCGATCACCCATGTGCTGCAAACATGCCGAACGCATGCACAGGTAGGTACCACGACCCGGTGCTTTCTGCGTCGGATCAGGCCAAAGCTGACCTTCATCATCTACAACCAGGCGCAACAAATTACGCTTGGGCAGTGATTCCCGACAGGCCAGGCAGGTACGCACCGGACCTGCAGCAGACTCACTCGTCAAACCAGCCACTTGCCTCGCGCGCAGCAAGAATCAACGCTTCCGCCTGTTCCTTGCTCAATGCTTCAATGTCTTCAATCTCATCCACCGCCGCATCGGCCAATGCCTCGACCGTGATAATATCACGGGCTGCCAGATGCTCGGCAATTTCGCGGGTCATACCCGGCAGATCCAGCAAGGAAAGCCCTGACTGTTCATCTGTACCGGCACTTAAGGCACGATCAAGCAACGCATTGCGCGCCCGTTTCTGCAATTCCTGCGCGATATCAGCATCCAGCCCTTCAATGGCCGCAATATCTTCAATCGCACTGTATGCCAGGTCTTCCAACGCCAGAAAACCTTCATTAACCAGTACCAGCGCAAAATCATCGTCAACATCCAGTGCTTCACGGAACACATCACGCGCCTGATTGATTTCTTCCTGACGCCGTTCGCGCTCCTCGCCGGTACTCATAATTTCAATATTCCAGCCGGTCAGCTCGGATGCCAGACGAACATTCTGTCCGCGCCGGCCAATGGCCATGGCCAGATTATCTTCGCTAACAGCCACTTCAATTGTGTTACGCGCTTCATCCACAAGTACGCGTTCGATTTCAGCAGGAGCCAGTGCATTCACGACGAATACCGCCGGATCATCTGTCCATTCAATGATATCGATCTTTTCGCCATGCAACTCATTTACCACTGCCTGCACACGCGCACCGCGCATGCCGACACAGGCACCGACCGGGTCGACAGCCGGGTCGGTCGAAATCACAGCAATCTTGCTGCGCGATCCCGGATCACGAGCAATGGCCTGAATGGATACAATGCCATCCTGAATTTCCGGCACTTCCTGCTCGAACAGGCGCAGCACCATGCCGGCATCCGAACGTGATACAAACACCAACGGTCCTTTCGGCTGATTGCGCACTTCACGCAAGTATACGCGCACCCGGTCTCCCTGACGGAATGTTTCCCTGGGCAACAGGTCTTCACGATACATCACGGCTTCACCACGACCCAGATCCACATACACATTGCCGCGTTCCACGCGCTTGACGATGCCGGTAATCAATTCACCGACCCGAGGCTCATATTCGGCCACGATACGCTCGCGCTCGGCCTCGCGAATCTTCTGATTAATGACCTGCTTGGCTGTCTGCGCGGCAATACGCCCCAGCTCAATCGGCGGCAACGACTCACGGAATTCCGTGCCGATCTCCGCTTCCGGATCGATGGCCCTGGCTTCTTCCAGTGTCAGCTCGTTGATTTCGTCCTCAACTTCCTCAACCACCGTGCGCACATGAAACAGTTTCATTTCTCCGGTCAGGCGATCCATCTCGGCTTCGACATGCTTGCCCGTATAGGTACGGCGCGCTGCCGTACGAATAGCCTGTTCCATCGCTTCAATGACCAGCTCACGGTCAACGGATTTTTCTCTCGCTACTGCTTCAGCAACTTGTAACAATTGAACATTCATCGCATTTCCATCCAGTTTATTTCTTGCCTTTGCCCATGGCCTTCCAGTTGATGGCCCGCTGCACCCTGGCCGTCTCCGCCAGTACAATATGGTGTTGCACGCCGGCATCGTCTTCCAGACAGAAGCCATCGTCTTCTGCACCCCGGCTCCAGCCCTCCAGCTTGCTGCCATCGGGAAACAGCACAAGCAGCCATTCACCCTCATAACGCCGGAAATCTGCAGCAGACTCCAGCGGCCAGTCCAGTCCAGGGGATGTTATTTCCAGCCGATAACGGCCCGCTATCAGATCTTCGGCATCCAGCTGCAGGGACAAGCCACGGCTGATACTGGCTAATGCATCCGCATCAACGCCACCGGCACGATCCACAATCACTCGCACCAGCTTGTTGCTGCCGCCACTGCCGACACTGATTTTCAGCACATCAACACCCAGTTCATCGGCAATCGGCTGCACAAGTTCCCGAATCTGCAATTCAACCGGACTCTCCATGCGCAACACCGACCCCCGAAAAAACAAAAAAGCGAGCCGCGGCTCACTTTCAACGGTTGCGAATGGTAGGCATCCCGGCAAAAAAAGCAATGCCGGATTACCAGCCACAAACGAATACAACATGATTACATCATGCCAGCAGCTTTACAGCATTATCCTGTTTCACTCCGTTGCACGGAGGGCTGATCAAATTCACCACGTACCAGCCTGGCCCGATAATCGCGCAATGCCTCGGCCACCTTGCCGTGCAGCAGGTACAACGCCAGAAAATTGGGAAAGGCCATACCTAGCAGCAACAGATCGCTGAAATCAAGAATATTACCGGCACTGCCCAACGTCGCCAGCACGATGAACATAACAAACATGATACGATAAATAATCGAGTTTTTCTCACCGAATACATACGTCCAGCAACGCTCGCCATAATACGACCAGGAAATCATCGTACTGTAGGCAAACAATACGACCGACACCGACAACACAGTCGGAAACCACGAAATCACCGAACCAAAGGCTGCCGAGGTTAGCGCCGCCCCCTTGCTGCCTTCCACCAGCGCCGCATATTCCGGCGCCTGCCATACACCAGTCAGGATAATAACCAACGATGTCATCGTGCAGATGATGATGGTATCGATGAACGGTTCATACAAGGCGACGAAACCCTGGCGCACCGGATATTTGACTGACGCCGCCGAATGCGCAATGGCTGCCGACCCGATACCCGCCTCACTGGAAAATGCCGCCCGTTTAAAGCCCTGCACAATCACGCCGATCATGCCACCGGCCACGGCAGTCGGGTTAAACGCCTGCTGCACAATCATGACAAATGCCTCCGGCAAGGCACTGATATGCGTGATGATGATCCACAGGCATGCGCTGAGATAGATAAACACCATCGTCGGCACCACCGCTTCCGCTGCATGCGCAATACGCCGGATACCGCCAATAATGACAATGCCAACAGCCACGGCCATGAGCAGACCGAAAACCCATGGAAATTCCTTAAAAAACGGCACCTCGCTTTGCACAGCCCCCATGGCCTGGGACACCTGAAATGCATTGCCGCCCCCCAGGGATGCGCCAATACATAATACAGCAAACAGCAATGCCAGCCCCTTGCCCAGGCGCGGCATGCCTTTTTCGCTGAAACCGCGGGAAAGATATTCCATGGCGCCGCCCATCACGCGGCCATCCGGACGGAACTCGCGATAGGTTTGCGCCAACGTGACTTCGGTAAATTTGGAGGTCATGCCGAAAAAACCGGCCACAATCATCCAGAATGTTGCGCCCGGCCCGCCGATGCTCACGGCAATGGCCACGCCAGCGATATTGCCCAGACCCACCGTGGCGGACAATGCCGTCGTCAGGGCCTGAAACGATGTCACATCACCCCGGTCATCGGCTGAACGATATTTGCCGCGCAGAATATCAAGCGCATGGCCCATCATGCGCACATTGATAAAGCCGAAACGAAAAGTCAGAAAGACCGCGCCGATAATCAGCCAGGCCACAATGAACGGCATTTCACCGGGGCCGGGAAATACATCAAAGAACAGGACGGATGCCAGATAGCCATTGATCGTACCGAAAAAGCTGTCTACACCGCCGCCGGTAACATATACCGCCGCCTCAATCATTAAAAACAATGCCAATGTAAACAATAGTGGCTTGGCCAGTTCCCGCATGCGTTCTCCCCCGCGTTCAGTCAGCGCGCATGATGCCCCCATAGCCATGATGCTGTAAAGAAAACAGGACCAGAAGACTTGCCCCGAACCTTTGCGGGCGGCAGGCTGCGCCGCCATGTCAGCCCTGCACTTTGAAATCCTGCATCGTGATGCTTCCGGCTTTGCCCGTCGTGGCCGTATTCAACTGGCTCACGGCACGGTGGAAACACCGGTTTTCATGCCTGTCGGCACCCAGGCCACAGTCAAGAGCATGACACCTGCAGACCTCACTGAGGATATCGGTGCGGATATCATTCTCGGCAATACCTATCATCTGATGCTACGTCCCGGCGCAGATCTTATCGAACGCATGGGTGGCCTGCACCGCTTCATGGCCTGGGATCGTCCGATCCTGACCGATTCCGGTGGCTTTCAGGTCTGGTCACTGGGTGAATTGCGTCGCATTGAAGAACACGGCGTCCGCTTCCGCTCGCATGTCGACGGCGCGGAAGTGTTTCTCGGACCGAAAGAAAGCATGGACATCCAGCGCAAGCTGGGCAGCGATATCGTCATGGCCTTTGATGAGTGCACCCCCTATCCAGCCACACACGAACAGGCCGCCGAATCCATGGAACTGTCCATGCGCTGGGCTGCCGAATGCCGGCAATATCTGCCCGCGAACGAGCAACAGGCCCTGTTCGGCATCGTACAGGGCGGCATGTATGCTGATCTGCGCCTGCAAAGTCTGACCGCTGTCAACGATATCAACTTTGAAGGCATTGCCATCGGCGGACTGTCCGTCGGCGAACCAAAGGAAGAAATGATGGCCATGCTTGATGTACTGGCACCTCACCTACCCGTGGACAAACCTCATTATGTTATGGGCGTCGGCACACCTGACGATCTCATCGAAGGCATCGACCGCGGCATTGACATGTTCGACTGCGTCATGCCCACACGCAATGCGCGCAACGGTACGCTGTTTACCGACGACGGCAAACTGAATATCAAAAACAGCATCTATATCGATGATGCACGCCCGGTCATGGACGATTGCGACTGCTATACCTGCAGGCATTTTTCCCGCGCCTATCTGCGTCATTTGTACATGGCAAAGGAGATTTTATCTTCAAGGTTGAATACCTTGCATAATCTTCACTACTATTGCGCCCTCATGCGAAAGGCCAGAACGGCGCTCGAGGGAGGCAACTGGCCGCAATTCCGTGATCAGTTTTTACAACGTTACCGTGGCGCACAGACGCCTCGATGAATACATCAGGAGTATCTATCATGCTGAAATCCTTTATCTCACACGCCTTGTTGACCATGACAGCCGCGCTGGCCATTGTCGGCACGGCACATGCCGAAGCAGCACCGGCAGCCGGCGGCGGCTTCGCCTCACTGGTGCCACTGCTGCTGATCATGGTGATTTTCTATTTCCTGCTCATCCGTCCGCAGCAGAAACGCGTTAAGGAACACCGCAATATGATCGAGAGCCTGAAAAAAGGTGACAAGATCATCACCGGCGGTGGCATTTACGGTACCATCACCGATGTAAAGGATGGCTTTTTGCGCATTGAAATCGCCGACGGCGTGCGCATCAAGGTCAAGCAGGACAGCATTTCGAGCCTGGCAGACTAATCGCAAAGCTTCATCTATAATTTGATTTTCACTAGCTACAAGGAACTGACTCATGCATAAATATCCAAGCTGGAAATACTGGCTGATTCTGGTTGTTTTTATCGTTTCAATCATGGGCGCCCTGCCCAACCTGACAAACGTGCCATCGTGGTGGCCTGCCTCCATGAGTCAGCCGATGAGCCTTGGACTCGATCTGAAAGGTGGCGTGCATCTGGTACTCGATGTTGATGTCAACAAGGCCGTGGCGCACAGCGTTGAGGAAGATATCAGCAGTGTTCGTCAGGAATTGCGCAAGGCCAGACTTCGTTACAGCAAACTGGCAGCCAAACAGCAAACCATTGAAGTTCAGCTGAAACAGGCCGGTGATATCGATACGGCAGAAAAACTTCTCGGCGAGGCCCTGGGCAGCTATCACATCAGTCGCACGGCAGATAATGGCCTGCGTCTCGAACTGAAAGCCGATGAAGCCAAGGAAATCCGCAAATTCGCCGTAGATCAGGCCATTGAAGTTATCCGCGGCCGCATCGATGCACTGGGCACGACTGAGCCAGTGATTGTCAAACAGGGTGATCATCGTATTCTCGTACAAATCCCTGGCTATGAAGACACAGCCCATGCCAAGGAACTTATTGGCCGCACGGCGCAACTGGAATTCAAGCTTGTGGATGAAAAAGGTAATCTCGATCAGGCACTGAAAGGCATCATTCCACCTGGCGATATCATCATGTATGGACCGGAAGAAACCCGTAATGGCAAGCCTTATCGTCAGCCATACCTGCTGAAAAAACACACTGAACTCTCCGGCACGGAAGTTGCCGATGCGCGTGTTTCCATTGATTCACGCTTTAATGAATATGCTGTCACATTGAAATTCAACAGCAAGGGTGCGCGCAAATTCGATAAGCTGACTGCTCAGCATGTTGGCGAACGGTTTGCCATTATTCTGGAAGGTGTGGTGAACTCGGCCCCGGTCATCCGCGAACGCATTTCTGGCGGGTCAGCCCAGATCACCGGGAGCTTCACCCCCAAGGAAGCTCATGACCTGGCCATCGTATTGCGTGCCGGCGCCCTTCCTGCACCGGTCAAGGTCGTAGAAGAACGCTCCATCGGCCCCAGTCTTGGCCAGGACTCGGTCGACCAGGGCATGAACTCGATCATCATCGGCATCATCCTCGTACTGTTGTTCATGATTGTGTATTATCGCATGTTTGGTCTGGTGGCCAATGTAGCTCTGATCTTCAATATGATCCTGATTGTTGCCGCCATGAGCATGATCGGTGCCACACTGACGCTGCCGGGCATTGCCGGTATTGTGCTGACCATTGGTATGGCTGTGGATGCGAATGTGTTGATCTTCGAGCGTATTCGCGAAGAATTGCATCTGGGCAAAACACCGCTGGCAGCCATTGATGGCGGCTACGACAAAGCCCTGTCCACAATTGTCGATGCCAATATTACGACTCTGATCGCTGCCATTGTGCTGTTCCAGTTTGGCTCCGGACCGGTCAAGGGTTTCGCCGTCACTCTCAGCGTTGGTATTCTCGCCTCGATGTTCACGGCCATCATGGTCACGCGGGCCATCGTCGCCAGGGCCACGGAGCGTGGCCGTATTGAAAAATTAAGTATTTAAGAGGCATAATATGCAACTGATTCGCCCCGACATTAACATTGACTTTATCGGTAAACGAAAAATCGCCCTGGCTGTATCAGGGCTGATGATTCTGATCTCGCTGGGTACGCTGGCCGTCAAGGGGCTGAATTTCGGTATCGATTTTACCGGTGGTACACTGGTGGAGGTTAAATTTAGTCAGGCTCCCAAAATTTCCGATGTGCGCAAGGCGCTTGTTCCCGCCGGTTATGGCCAGGCGGTAATTCAGGAATTCGGCTCGGCTGAAGAAATTTTGATCCGTGTGCAAAATAAGGACAATATCGAATCCTCCAAAATCAGCACTGCCATTCTCGATGCACTGAGCACAGGCTTTGGCGCCGAGGCCGTAGAAATGCGCCGCGTGGAATTCGTCGGACCACAGGTTGGCGAAGAACTGACACGTGCCGGCATTCTGGCTGTACTTATTGCCATGGTAGCCATTCTGCTCTATGTCACATTCCGCTTCGAATTCCGCTTTGCCCTCGGCGCCGATGCTGCGCTGTTGCACGATATTACCATCGTGGTCGGCCTGTTTGCCATTACCGGCAAGGAATTCACACTGCCGGTCATTGCCGCCATTCTGACAGTCATCGGTTACTCACTGAACGACACGATCGTCGTGTTTGACCGCATTCGTGAAAATTTCGAAGCCAATCGCAAACGTAAAAAGCCGGAAGACGAACTGACCGTCACCAACACCTCCGTCAACCAGACGCTGGCGCGCACCCTGATGACCTCACTGACCACGCTGCTGGTGGTACTGGCCCTGTTCTTCCTTGGCGGAGAAGTTATTCATGACTTCGCCTTTACACTACTGGCCGGCATTCTCGTCGGTACCTATTCCTCGATTTATATTGCCAGTCCGGTCATGCTTTCCCTGGCCGGTTATTTCAAGGGCAATGAGGAAGAAATGAAAAAACTGGAGGCCCGGCCCTGAGCACGTTCCTTCCCGGTGATATCAGTCCGGAGCTGGGCAATCAGGCCAGAATCTTCACTGGCTACGATGAAAGCTGGCTGAGGATCAACCAAGAGCGCTTTGAGCATGGTTTGCTGCTGCATCGTGGCCGGGCCACCTCTCCTTGGGGACCTGCATCTATCGATAAATTGACCATCGAGGATCTGCAACTGCTGTTAGATGATGCGCCGGAAATCCTGATCATTGGAACCGGCAGGGTCACGACCTTTCCTGATGCAGATATTCTAGCCCGGCTGCGTGAGCAACATATCGGTGTCGAATGTATGGATTCGCGTTCTGCCGCCCGCACCTTCAATATTTTGCTGGCCGAAGGGCGCACGGTATCGGCTGCCATGTTACTGCCGGGAGCTGGTTGATATGGCTCGTTTCGAATTATGTTGCGAAACACATTTCTCTGCGGCTCACCTGCTGCGCGATTATGAAGGCGATTGCGCGCGCCTGCACGGCCATAACTGGCATGTAAAGCTTTATGTCGAATGCAGTAAACTGGACGAACTGGGTATGGGCATCGACTACAAAATCATGAAACGCGAACTGAAGGCTGCCCTGGCAAACTGGGACCACTATCATCTGAATGATATCCCGCCCTTCGACACCATCAATCCGACCAGTGAAAATGTCGCTGCCGAACTTTACCGCATGCTGGCGCCAGGCATTAACAACGATCGCCTGCACATCTCTCGCATCGAAATTTCCGAAACCTGCACTGCCTCCGTCACCTACTGGCCATAAGGCTCAGGGCATCTTCGCGCATCGCATGTAACATGCTAGCTTTTCGCCATGAGTAAGGAAAAACGCATCTATAAAGTTCGCTTTGTCTGTCAGGATAAAATTTACGAAGTCTATGCCAACAGCGTGGGCGCCTCTTCCATGCTCGGCTTCATTGAAATCGGCGAACTGGTGTTTGGTGAAAGCACCTCGCTGGTGCTTGATCCCGCTGAAGAAAGCCTGAAAAACGAATTTGCCCATGTAAAACGTACGTTCATTCCCATGCATTCCATTATTCGCATTGATGAAGTCGCCAAGCGAGGCATCGCCAAAGTCATCGACTCCACATCCGACAGCAATGTAACCCCTATGCCCTTGCATGCCTTTAATCCGCTCAACAAGCCAAACCCGTAGATATTCTGTGTGATTGACAAGCGCCTTTTCTTTGCTATTAATAAGGTCAACATCGCGGGAAGGAGCTTGCAATGAACGTTGTACCTCAAGTTATCGAAAAATACCTTAGATTCCCCTCAAAAAGTCACAACCCATTGATATATTGAGACAAAGCGATGT
>CAZTGM010000009.1:0-37610 GCA_964613235.1 uncultured Zetaproteobacteria bacterium
CCTCACCTGACACTTGGTCTATAACCTGCGCTTGATTAGTCTGCCGTCAATGAAATCCTATTTACTGAAACGGTTGCTCGGCATGGTGCCGCTGTTACTCGGCATTACGATGATTTCGTTTGGTATGATGCATCTGGCACCGGGCGAACCCAGCGTTGTCGGCCAGCAATTCAATCCCAAGGTATCGGCCGAGGACATCGAACGCTTGCGCAGTTATTATGGCTTGGACAAACCGCTGTACGAGCAATACTGGAACTGGCTGA
This sequence comes from uncultured Zetaproteobacteria bacterium, assembly GCA_964613235.1. GTDB lineage: Bacteria > Pseudomonadota > Zetaproteobacteria > Mariprofundales > Mariprofundaceae > J005. The sequence goes on from CAZTGM010000009.1 coordinate 264, forward strand.
AACGCCTTGCTGTATTCGATTTTGGCCAGTCATTTTCAGCCGATGGACGCGATGTGTTGGACAAGATCAGCGAACGCATCCCCGTCACTTTATGGATCAATGTACTGGCCATGCTATTAATTCTGGTTATCGCCATACCGATCGGTGTGGCCAGCGCCGTACACAGAGATTCATGGTTTGACCGCATCATCACCGTACTCGTGTTTATCGGCTTTGCCATCCCCTCGTTCTGGCTGGGCCTGTTATTAATGATCAGCCTGGGGGTAAATCATGACTGGCTACCCATCTCCGGACTGCATGATTACAACTGGCAGCAGATGAGCTGGCTTGAGCAACAAATCGACCTGCTCAAACATTTGCTGATGCCGGTATTCGTTTCTGCCATCGGTGGACTGGCCGGCATGAGCCGTTTTATGCGCAGCGGCATGCTTGATGTGATCCGCGCCGATTATATCACGACGGCGCGAGCCATGGGCGTACCAGAAACGACGATCCGCTATCGCCTGGCGCTGAAAAACGCCCTGCTGCCAATCATCACCCTGCTCGGCCTTTCCATTCCCGGCCTGATCGGTGGTTCGGTCATCATCGAACAATTGTTTTCCCTGCCCGGCATGGGACTGCTGTTTTACGAAGCTGTGTTATCACGCGATTATCCGCTGGTCATGGGCATTACCGTCATCGGCGCCGTACTTACGTTATTGGGCAACCTGATTGCCGATCTGGCCTATGCCTGGGCTGATCCGCGCATCCGCCACGGAAGCGGACAATGATCTCCCGCTATCCGCCGCTGATTGCCGCAGGCGGCCTGATTGTGGCTACCGTGGCTGTGCTTGCCGTGCTGGCACCCTTCATCGCGCCTTACAACCCGCAGCAAATCGATGTGCATGCAATTCTGCTGGAGCCTTCCTGGCAACACTGGTGTGGCACAGACACGCTTGGTCGTGACGTGTTTTCACGAATGCTTTATGGTGCGCGCGTATCGCTCGCCGTGGGCTTTGTTGCCGTGGGCATTTCCATTGCCATGGGAATTCTGCTCGGTGCTGTTGCCGGCTTTTACGGTGGCCGCATCGACAGCATACTCATGCGCTTCACGGACATGGTACTCTGCTTCCCGACCTTTTTTCTGATTCTGGCCGTTATCGCCTTTCTCGAACCCTCCATCTGGAATATCATGATTGTGATCGGTCTGACTTCGTGGATGGGCGTAGCCCGGCTTGTGCGTGCTGAATTCCTGAGTCTGCGTGAACGCGAATTCATGCTTGCTGCCGAAAGCCTGGGTGTAGGAGCATGGCGTTTGATCACGCGTTATCTGCTGCCCAATGCCATGGGCCCGATACTGGTCACGGCCGTGCTCGGCGTTGCCGGTGCGGTTTTGATCGAGTCCGGACTATCTTTCCTCGGTCTGGGCGTGCAGCCGCCGGATGCATCCTGGGGCAATATCCTGACCGAGGGCAAGGACAATATTCAGCTGGCCTGGTGGCTGTCGCTGTATCCGGGCATGGCCATCCTGATTACCGTGCTCGGTTATAACCTGCTCGGCGAAGGCTTGCGCGATATGCTAGATCCGAAACGTCAGTAATGCATATCCATTACATGAAAAAAGCTATCGAACAGGCTGAAGTTGCAGCACAAAATGGGGAAGTTCCTGTTGGTGCTGTATTGCTTGTCGATGGCCAGGAATTTGTCGCGCATAACGCACCGATCAGCACCTGTGATGCTTCGGCGCACGCCGAAATGCGCGTCATTCGCATGGCATGTGCAGCCATCGGTAATTACCGCCTGAATAATGCCACGCTGTATGTCACGCTGGAGCCATGCTGCATGTGTGCCGGCGCCATCGTCCATGCACGCATCGGCCATATTGTGTATGGTGCCACGGACCCCAAGGCAGGTGCAGTCGAATCCCTGTATCGGATATTGTCCGATACACGTCTGAATCATCAGCCCGTAGTAACCGGTGGCGTTCTGGCCGCACCCTGCGGAGATTTGCTCAGAAACTTCTTCCGCGAACGCAGAAAATGTAAATAAGCGGGCCTAATCCGCATTACCGCGGAATTCCAGTCCCAGCAGGAAAAACTCTGCGGATGTTTTACGGCTAGCCGCCGGCTTGATATTTTTGATACGCACAAAACTCTTGCCCAGTTCACGACGAAACGCATCATAACCTTCGCCCATAAAGGTTTTCATCAGTACATGGCCACCCGGGCGCAGATGGTGTCTGGCAAAATGCAGCGTCATCTCATTGAGTCCGATCATGCGCATCTGGTCGACCAGTTTGTTACCACTCATCTCCGGCGCCATATCCGACACCACCAGATCCACATCGCGTCCTTGCAGGGCCTCAGCCAGCGCCTGCTGGCCTTCCGCTGAATCGAAATCGGCCTGTATCAATGTTACGCCGTGGATCGGTTGCAACTCCAGTAGATCAATACCAATAACCAGTCCTTCCGGGCCGACGAGTTTGGCCAGCTCAACGCTCCATGAGCCCGGTGCACATCCCAGGTCTACAACCACGCTACCGGCCTGCACATCCAGGCCGTGCTCATCGAGAATCTCCATCAACTTGAAGGCGGCACGCGAGCGTTTGCCTTCCCGCTGCGCGCGTTTTACGTGCGGATCATTGGCATGTCGCTGAAACCAGGCCGATGTCTTGCGCTTCGTCTTGCTTTTCGAAAGTTTGGCCATATCGCTATTCTTTCAGCTTCCAGCCGATATGCCACAAATACCAGCAGCCCAGCATGCACACGAGCGTACTGCCGCCAACGATCCATAACGCCGTATACGGATCGGTATCGCCAACACCGATAAAACCGTAGCGAAACCCGTCAATAAGATAAAAGAATGGATTGAAATGATTCAGTGTTTGCCACAGTGGCGGTAATTGCGTCACGGAATAAAACACTCCGGATAAAAAGGTCAGCGGCATAATGATGAAATTGTTGACCAGCGCCATATCATCGAACTTCTTCGCCCACATGCCGCCGATCAAGCCCAGCCCGCCCATCAAGATACTGCCGCAAATGCCGTAAAACAGAATCAGGCCCCAGTGCGCGAATCTGACTTCGCTGAATGGGGCTAGCACCAGCAATAATACCACGGCCACGACGAGAGCCCGCATAACGGCGGCGGCCAGAAACGCCGTGACGGTTTCCACGGCCGACAACGGCGCCATCAGCAGATAGATGTGCACATTCATCACCTTGCCGACAATGATCGAGCTGGAGGTATTGGCAAAGGCATTTTGCAACATCGACATCATGATCAGGCCGGGAATCAGAAATGAGAAATAGTCCACATTCAGCCCTGGCACCGAACGCTCACCCATGGCATAACGGAAAATCAGCAAATACAGCACGGCCGTCAGTGCCGGTGCCACAATGGTCTGCATTTTTACCTTCATAAAGCGATGGGTTTCGCGCACAAACAGCGTCCAGGTGCCACGTGGGTTGACGGGTCTCATGAGGCGCTGTCCTTGCGCGTCAGACGGATGAATACATCTTCCAGGTCTTCCTGACGCACGCCGGCATCCTGCGGCGGCCCGAAACGGGCCACGGCCGCCTCATAGGCTTCATGGAAAGCGCCACCGTCTTGCGTATGACGCAGTGTCAAACAGACTCCCCGACCATTACTGCGCGGTTCGAAAACTGCCAGTGCAGCTTTGTCCGCCTCCGACAGGACAAAGTCTTCGCCGTAACTGAGCCACAGATAACGCCCGGCCACTTCGCGCATTAGTTCGCGCATGGGGCGATCGGTCACCACCCGCCCGCGATCGATAATCGTCACATGATCACATAGCTCTTCGGCCTCTTCGAGATAGTGCGTGGTCAGCAACACTGTCGTGCCGGCCGCATTCAACTCACGCATGAAATCCCACAGCCGGCGACGCAATTCGACGTCTACGCCTGCCGTTGGTTCATCGAGAATGACCAGTGGCGGCTTGTGCACCAAAGCCTGTGCCACCAGCAGCCGGCGACGCATACCTCCAGAGAGCTGGCGCGTTGTTTTGTGCTCCTGTTCGCGCAACTCCAGGCGTTCCAGCAATTCGTCGATCCATGCCATATCCGGCTTGCAACCGAACATGCCACTGGTAATTTTCAGCACTTCACGCGGATTGAAGAAAGGATCGAAGGCTACTTCCTGCGGTACCACGCCCATATGGCGTTTGCACCAGGCACGCTCACGGAGCATATCATGTCCGAACAGGCTGGCCGAACCGCCGCCCGGACGCACAATATCCGCCAGAATATTAATCAGCGTGCTCTTACCCGCACCGTTCGGGCCAAGCAGTGCATAAAAGGAGCCGGCAGGAACCTGCAGGCTCACACTCTCCAGTGCCACCTTGCCATTGGCATAGGTCTTGCGCAGATGGCGCAAATCAAGAGCAATTTCCGACATTGGCAAAGTCTACGCTGTCCGCCGACATAAAAAAACGGAGTCCGTTACGGACTCCGTCAGCGTGGAGGGAAACATTAATAGCCGGCGTTGGCGCAGCCGCTGCCGCTTTCCGATGGCGTAAAGGATTTGCCGCAACCACAGGTGGAAGCTGCATTCGGATTGCGAATAACAAACGATTCGCCCTGTACTGATGTTTCATAATCGATTTCAGCGCCATCGAGCAATTCGAGACTCATCGGATCAACCAGCAGTTTCACGCCATGATTTTCTACTACGGCATCGTTATCCTTGATTTGTTCATCAAAGGTAAAGCCGTATTGAAAGCCGGAACAGCCGCCACCGGAAACAAAAATGCGCAAATGCAAACCGGCATTCTGCTCCTGTGCCAGCAAACCCTGAACTTTTCTGGCTGCATTTTCTGTCAGCGTTACGCTCATAATCACCTCGCTAATACCTGAGCGGAATTATCAGGTATTTGATCGCATTGCGCAAGTCGCTTGCCAAAGGCCCGTCGATTGCAACAATCCGCGCATGCACCTGCTCTGGCTCATGCTGCCTGTTCTGTTGCTTCTCTGCGGCTGCACGGCAGAAGATATTCACGAAACCCGCTTCATGATGGGGACCCTGGTGGAATTCACGATCAGCGACGCTGATGAAGATCAGGCCAGGGATGCCATCGCCGCAGCCAGTACGGAAATGATGCGTGTGGAGCAACAGTTCACCATTTATGGTTTTGGCGATAATGCGGTAAAGCGATTCAATCATAGCCCTGTTAATACACAGGTCCGATTACCGGCCGAAATTTCGACGCTGCTGCAAACCGCCATTCGCGTGAAGCAGCAAAGCCATGATGCCTTTCATCCGGCACTGGCAACATGGAACCGGCTGTGGGGCTTTTCACGCGATCCCCTGCCATCAGCCCCCCCGACCGATGCACAAATCACGGCTGCCCGCCCTGCCCTGTCCTGCCTGCAATACTTGGGTGATCATCGCTGGCTGCGCCATGATCATAACTGCCAGCTCGATTTCGGAGCCATCGCCAAGGGCTATGCCATCGACCGCGGCATGGCGATATTGCAAAACCATGGCATCCGGCACGCGATCATCAATGCCGGTGGCGATATGCGCATCATCGGCTCGCATGACGGCGCCCCCTGGCAGATCGGCATTCGTCATCCGCGCCGCAAAGGGGATATTATCGGTCATGTCAGTCTGCAGGGTGACATCAGCATCGTAACCTCTGGTGATTATGAGCGTTTTTATATGGCACACGGTATCCGCTATCATCACATTCTCGATCCGCACACAGGCTACCCCGCCAGAGGCGTACAAAGTGCAACCGTGATTTATCGCGATGCCACGCTGGCCGATGCCTGGAGCACGGCCCTGTTCGTCATGGGCAAGACAGGATTACCGCTGTTGCAACAGCATATGGCTGCACTGATTGTTGATCAAAACGGGCATATCAGCATGAATGATGCCATGAAACCGCTGTTTCATGGCGCAAATTCCAGTCCCTGAGTCGGTGCTTGCGGGCATCCACATCGCAGCCTATGCTCACTGACCAGTCATACGATATAGGAGCGTCGGATGGATATTTCGGAATTATTGGCATTTACGGTCAAAAATAACGGTTCGGACCTCCACATATCGGCCGGTGAACCGCCGCTGATCCGCATTCACGGAGATATGACGCCGGTCAAACTCCCGCCGCTGGAAGAACAGCAGGTGCAGGAAATGATCTACGACATTATGAGCGACCATCAGCGCAAGATGTTCGAGGAACATATGGAACTGGACTTCTCCTTTGAGCTGGGCGACATCGCCCGCTTCCGCGTTAATTGCTTTAAACAACAGAGGGGCATGAGCGGTGTATTTCGCCAGATCCCCAGTGAGGTTCTCACTCTTGAGCAACTGAAATGTCCGGAAATCTTCAAGGAAATCGCTATGTGTCCGCGCGGCATCTGTCTGGTAACAGGGCCAACCGGCTCGGGTAAATCAACGACCCTGGCGGCCATGATCGACTACCGTAACAATATGGAGAAAGGTCATATCCTGACCATTGAGGATCCCATCGAATTCGTACATAAATCGAAAAAAAGTCTGATCTCCCAGCGTGAGCTGGGCGCACATACTCATTCCTTCGCCAATGCACTGAGAAGCGCACTGCGTGAGGATCCGGATGTTATTCTCGTTGGTGAAATGCGTGACCTGGAAACGATTAGCCTGGCGCTGACGGCTGCGGAAACCGGACATATGGTTTTCGGTACACTGCATACCTCCTCCGCGCCCAAAACCATCGATCGTATTATCGATGTGTTTCCGGCAGCGGAGAAAGATATGGTGCGTGCCATGCTCTCCGAATCGCTGAAGGCCGTTATTTCACAGACCCTGCTCAAACGTTCCGATGGTACAGGCCGTATTGCCGCTCATGAAATTATGCTTGGCACGCCGGCTGTACGAAACCTGATTCGTGAAAACAAGGTTCCGCAACTGGTTTCGGTTATGCAGACATCCGGCCGCGAAGGCATGCAAACGCTGGACACGGAACTGCAACGACTGGTGAAGGAGCGCAAAATCACCATCAATGCCGCACGCGAAAAAGCCCAGAACAAATCCCTGTTTTCCATCGAGAAACTGAACAGTTGAGCATCATATGAACGAGCCCCAACAGGATCCCATCAAGCAACTGCTGGCCATTATGGTCAAAAAGGATGCATCGGATCTTTACATCACGGCATCCCTGCCGCCATCCATTCGCATGCATGGCGATGTCGTGCCAATCAATAAGACGCCATTGACGCCGGCACAAACGGCAGCATTGGGACATATGGTCATGAACGATCAGCAACGCGAAGAATTTGAGCGCTGCCATGAAATGAATCTGGCCTTGTCCTATGCCAAAATCGGTCGCTTCCGCGTCAATATTTTCATGCAACGTAATTCCGTCGGCATGGTCATTCGCAAAATCGCCACGGAGATACCCACGCTGGAACAACTGCAATTGCCTGAGGTGTTCAGGGATATCACCATGAGTAAACGTGGCCTGGTCATCATGGTCGGTGCCACCAGCAGTGGTAAATCCACATCACTGGCAGCTATGGTGGATTATCGCAATACCCATCAGGCCGGACATATCATCACCATTGAGGATCCCATTGAATTCGTGCATGAGCACAAAAAGTCCATTATTACCCAGCGTGAAGTAGGCACCGACACGCTGGATTTCAAACATGCCTTGAAAAACACCCTGCGTCAGGCGCCGGATGTGATTCTTATTGGCGAAATTCGTGACCGCGAAACCATGGAACATGGTCTGACATTTGCCGAAACCGGCCACCTGTGCATGGCTACCCTGCATGCCAACAATGCCAATCAGGCGCTGGAACGCATTCTGAACTTTTTCCCTGAGGAAGCCCATCCGCAGGTACGCCTGAATCTGGCATTAAATGTTCGCGCCATTCTTTCTCAGCGCTTGGTCAAAACGGTTGACGGCAAACGTGCCGCAGCCGTGGAAGTTCTGATCAATACACCGCGTATTTCTGACCTGATCTTCCAATGGGATATCGGCGCCATCAAGGAGACCATGGCCGATGGCGAAAATTATGGCATGCAAACCTTCGATCAGCACCTGTTTCAGTTATGGCAACAGGGACGTATCAGTGAGGAGGAAGCCCTGCGACACGCCGACTCCATGAATGATGTGCGACTGAAAATCAAAATGTCCCGCGTCGAGAAAGGCACCAATGAAGAGGATGAGAATTCAGGTCTAAGTCTTTGATGTAACAGTCTATTTTTCTTTTACCCCTCTGGGAAGAGCGCGAATAGCCCGGCCCACACGTTCGCAATCAGCACGAATCGAAGCCTTGTCATCACCGCCACTGCCATTCAAATAAAATGGTTGTCCAAAACTGATCCGAGCCCGACTGCGGCGAAAAAACGGCGGCCATAGATGCACATGGTCAAACGGCCAGACACCGGAAACACGAAACGGCACCACAGGTGCACCGCTCTCACGCGCTATAATCACGGCTCCGGGCAAAATCCGGTGCAGTGGAATGACTGGGTTGGCTTCCCCTTCCGGAAACAGACACAGCGTATTGCCCTGCTGTACCACGCGCACAGCCTCATTCAACGCATAACGGTTTGCCCCCCCGGGATTGACCGGAATCGCGCCTACGGCATCAAACAACCAGCGAGCATACCACATACTCTGGTAATATTTCCGGGCCATCAGGAAACAAAGTGGTCGTTTCACTGCTGCCTGAACCAGCAAGGGATCGAGGCCACAAAGATGATTGCCGACCAGAATAACCGGCCCTTCTGGCAAATCGTGCAGGCGACGGTCCAGTCGGTGCCAGACGCGACAAAAGATGCGATCAATCAGCCGCAACAACGCATTCGGCCCGCGCTGCCTGCTCATCGGAGAATATCCTGTGCACGCATCAGACGATTCTAACGCAAAGCATTAAGCAGACCAGCCGCTTTATGCCCGGTTTCCATCAATTCGTGTCGGGCATTGGAATCTGCAACGATACCTGCGCCGGCTGCCCAGCACAGCATACCATTGCTGTGCCAGAATGTACGAATAAGAATATTCATATCCGCATGGCCATTCCAGGCACTGTAGCCAATGCCACCGGTATACGGGCCACGTCCCTGTGGCTCAAGCTCGTGAATGATCTCCATGCAGCGAATTTTCGGACAACCGGTGATCGTACCGCCGGGAAACATGGCACGATACACATCCACAAGGTCGCAATCATCACGCAGGCGACCGCAGACATTGGATACAATATGCTGAACCGTGGCATAGCGTTCGATACCCATGCATTCATCGACATGCACGCTTCCCGACACACATACCCGCCCCAGGTCATTGCGTTCAAGGTCAACGAGCATGATATGTTCAGCACGTTCCTTGTCCGATAATAGCAGTTCATCGCAAAGTCGGTCATCATGTTCCCCGTGGTCACGGCGTCGTGTACCGGCAATCGGACGGGTATCGATACGCCGGTCCGGATGAATACGAAACAGGCGTTCCGGCGAGGCTGAAATCACGGTCAGATCCTGTTCGCCGGGCATGTGCAGCCATGCCGAAAACGGAGCCGGATTCACCTCGCGCAAACGCCGATACAGTTCCAATAATTGAGAACGATCACAGGGGGTTTGCCAGAATCGCGCGATATTGGCCTGAAAAATATCGCCGGCCGCAATATACTCGCGCACACATTCCACTGCCTGCTGATACCAAGCATCCTGACCATCGTCAGGTACGGCGATATCGCATGCCTGTCCCTGTTGCAGGGTCACACCTTCCGCAGCATCAAGCATGCGCTCGACATCCCGCAATTCCTCTGGCGAAGCAGCACAAACAAAAAGCAGGCCGGCATCATGATCAAAGCACAGCGACAATGCCGGCTGATGGCGCCAAAGCAATATGTCGCCAGGTACGCTTTTGGGTTCGGGAAGCTCTTCAATCAGCGTGGCTGCTTCATAGGCACTGTAAAAGATTTCGCGGATACAGGGGCTGTCCTGTCGCGTGTATTGCTGATCATGCTGCCACTGCTGCAGGAACTGTTCTGCCTGCATCTTCTCGCAAGGATGATTCAATACCCGGCTTGTTCCCTTGCGGGAAACCAAAAAGGCCCTCCCGCCTCCTCTCGGGTCTTCCAGTAGTCCCAGAAAGGACTCACGATAGAGCGAAAAAAAACCGTGGGCTGAATGCCCACGGTCATCGATATGATACGTGCGATAATGCACGAATTCGCTTAGTCGAACTTGCGGACGACGATCGATGCGTTAGTGCCACCAAAGCCGAAAGAATTGGAAACGGCAACCCTGATATCGCTTTCCCTGGCTGTATGTGGCACATAATCCAGATCACATTCCGGATCCTGATCATCCAGGTTAATCGTGGGTGGTACCACCCCATGGTACAGCGCCAGCACAGAGAAAGCGGCTTCAATGCCACCGGCAGCGCCAAGCAGATGCCCGGTCATCGATTTCGTCGATGATACCATCAGGCCCTGTTTGGCATGCTCACCGAATACCGACTTGATCCCCTGTGTTTCGCAGATATCACCCTGCGGCGTCGATGTTCCATGCGCATTGACGTAATCCACTTCTTCTGGATTGATACCGGCCGAATCCAGCGCCGCTTTCATACAACGGGCCCCACCTTCACCGCCCGGCGACGGTGCCGTCATATGGTAGGCATCACCGGACATGCCGTAACCAACCACCTCGGCCAGAATCTCGGCCCCACGCGCCTTCGCCGAATCCAGCGATTCCAGCACCAGTACACCCGCACCTTCACCCATGACAAAACCGTCACGCGCCACATCCCATGGGCGGGAAGCACGTTCCGGTTCATCATTGCGTGTGGACAGGGCCTTGGAGGCACAAAAGCCACCGATACCCAGCTCACAAATACAGGATTCCGAGCCACCGGCAATCATTGCATCGGCATCACCGCGAGCAATAATACTGAAGGCATCACCAATGGCATGGGTACCAGTCGCACAGGCTGTTACCGTTGCCGAATTGGGCCCCTTGGCTCCAGTACGCATCGACACCCAACCGGATGTCATATTGATAATGGTTTGCGGAATAAAAAACGGAGAAATCTTGCGCCGTCCACCCTGCTCATACGCACGCAGCGTGCGCTCAATCATCGTCAGGCCACCAATGCCCGAACCGATGATCACACCGACGCGCTCGGCATTCTGCTCATTAATCGTCAAACCGGATTGCGCCAGGGCGATATCTGCCGCCGCAACGCCATACTGGATAAACGTATCCATCTTGCGCGCGTCCTTGCGATTGATGAAGTCTTCGACATTAAAATCGAGCACTTCACCGGCAATCGTACATGGCATATCCGTCGCTTCGGCATCAAAGCGGGTAATACGACGAATGCCTGATTTCCCGGCAATGAGATTATTCCATGACAAATCAGTGCCGGTACCGAGCGGTGTTACCAGCCCGATACCGGTCACGACAACGCGAACGGTCATAAATTATTCAGCTTTGGCAGCGATATAATCGATGGCGTTCTGTACACTCTGAATCTTTTCGGCATCCTCATCCGGAATTTCAATGCCAAATTCCTCTTCGAAAGCCATTACCAGCTCAACGGTATCCAGAGAATCAGCTCCGAGATCATCAACAAAGGAAGAATCGGGGTTGATTTCGCTCTCATCAACATTCAGCTGATCAGCAACAATCTTAATGATTTTGGCTTCAATTTCTGCAGACATCTAGTCCTCCCGTGAAAAATTATGCGGCTTCTATCATACCCTCGGACGCCACACAAGCCCGAAATCGCCACGCATCTTCTGAACAGATGCGTCACAATAAACTACATATACATGCCGCCGTTCACATGCAGCACCTGGCCGGTAATGTATCCGGCCTGCTCGCCGGCCAGAAAAACAACGGCTGCGGCCACATCCTCAGGCTGCCCCAGACGACCCAATGGAATCTGCTCCGCCAGCTTGCGCTGCGCTTCTTCACCAAGTTCCGCCGTCATATCCGTGGCGATAAAGCCGGGAGCCACGGCATTGACGGTGATGCCACGCGAACCGATCTCACGCGCCAGTGAACGCGTCAGGGCATCGATACCCCCCTTGCTCGCACAATAATTCAGTTGTCCGGGATTACCCATGGAGGCAACCACTGAAGAAATATTGATAATGCGCCCCTTTCTGGCACGCATCATCGGCTTCAGTGCCGCCTGCGAAGCATGGAAGACGGATGAAAGATTGGTTGCAATGACCTGGTCCCAGTCATCCTGCTTCATGCGCATAGCCAGTGTGTCACGCGTAATGCCGGCATTATTCACCAACACATCCAGGCGGCCAAAATGCTTGGCCGTCTGTTGTACAAAATTCTGTACCTGATCACGCTCGGACACATTCACAGCCGAGGCCAGCACTTCGATACCAAACTCATCGGTCAGTGTGCGTCCGGCCTGTTCAATAGTCTCTGTACGCGTACCGCAAATGGCGAGATCATAGCCGGCCTCGGCCAGTGCCCGCGCAATAACAAAGCCGATACCGCGGCTTGCTCCGGTTACAATCGCAACAGAACGATCACCCATTGATTACTCTCCTTCCCCGCTCACTGCTTCCAGCGCAGCCATGATGCCATCCACTGATGCGGTTGCATACACGGATGTGGATTTGGCAATACGACGCACCAACCCGCTCAAGACCTTACCCGGCCCCATCTCCACCAGTACGACATTATTTCCCGATGTTAGCTTCTGAATCGATTCCGTCCAGCGTACAGGGGCTACCAGTTGCCGCACCAGCGCCGGCCGGATTTCCTCCGATCGGGTTTGCGCACACGCATCGGCATTGCTCCACACTGGACATTGCGGATCCAGCACGCTGGTTTCATCCAGCCTGCCCTCCATGGCATCAGCGGCAGGCTGCATTAATGGTGTATGCGATGGCGCACTGACAGCCAGCGGCAGTGCGCGTCTGGCACCATTGGCTTTGGCCGCATCCATCAGGCGCTGTACAGCCGGTGCATGGCCGGCGACCACGATTTGTCCCGGACAATTGTAATTGGCTGGCCATACCCGCTCGCTGTCCGTACTGCATTCGTTACACAAGCCCTCCACGACCCCATCATCCAAGCCAAGTATGGCAGCCATGCGCCCCACACCGGCCGGCACGGCCTCGCTCATCATCTGGCCGCGAAACGCAACCAGAGAAACCGCGTCGGCAAAATCGAGCGCGCCGGCCGCGACAAGCGCCGAATATTCACCCAGTGAATGTCCCAAAACCTGTGCCGGTTTTATGCCACCCCGCTGCTGCCACAGCCGCAACATGGCTACCGACGCCGTCAACAGGGCCGGCTGGGTATAACGGGTCTGATCCAGTTGTTGTTCGGCATCATGGCGAATCAGTGCCGCCATATCATAGCCCAGCGCATCCGAGGCTTCCTGCAAGGTTTGACTTACAACATCCTCATCCGCAAATGCATCAAGCATCCCCTTGCTTTGCGAACCCTGTCCCGGAAAAAGAAACACCACTTGATGTGTCATCGGAAAACTCCTATTTCGTCCACTTGATCAGATTGGCGCCCCAGGCAAAGCCGCCGGCAAATGCTTCCAGGAGAATGGTTTGTCCAGGCTGAATCTGGCCTGAACGATAGAGTTCATTTAATGCCAGCGGCACACTGGCTGAGGACGTATTGCCATGGTCTTTCACAGTCTGCGCCACGCGCTCCATGCCCATACCCAGCTTTCTGGCCGTTGCCTGAATAATGCGGATATTGGCCTGATGCGGAATCAGCCAGTCAATATCCTTATCCTCCAGCTCATACCGCTGCAAAATTTCGTTAACCACTTCGCCCAGCTTGGTCACCGCCACACGAAACACTTCATTACCCTTCATTTCCACAGCGGCAATGCCCGCCGCATCGGTGGCAAAATCGATACCTTCACTGTGATAGGCGTCCGGCGAAGCATGATCATGCGGATGCTCGGCCTTTAACAGATCGCGGTAGGCGCCGTCGGCATGCAGAATCGAACCGATAATACCGCCTTCCTGTTCGCGCGCTTCAAGCACAACGGCTCCTGCACCATCACCGAACAGCACACAGGTAGTACGATCTGTCCAGTCGACAATACGGCTCATGGCTTCCGAGCCAATGAGTAAAACGCGGCGGAACATGCCCGCACGAATCATGCAATCCGCCTGCGCCAGACCATAGACAAACCCTGAACACACAGCCTGAATATCCCAGGCAGGAAAATCCTTACCACCCAGCTTGGACTGCACAATCGTGGCTGTAGAGGGGAAAATCATGTCCGGTGTCGTCGTCGCTACAATCAACGCATCGATATCGCCAACAGCCAGACCTGCATCATCCAATGCCTGGCGAGCCGCAGCCACGGCCATATCAGATGTTGCCTGCTCGTGCCCGATAATATGTCGTTGAGAAATACCCGTACGCTCACGAATCCAGTCATCACTGGTATCAACAATCTTCTCCAGATCGTGATTGGTCATCACACGCTCCGGCAAATAACCGCCGACACCGACAATATGACTATGCATCATGCCATTCGCTCATCATCTGATTGATACGGGTCAACAAGTCCGCCTGCACTTCACGCCGCGCCACATGAATGGCATTGACCATACCTGCCGCGTCCGTCGAGCCATGGCTTTTCACCACAATACCGTTCAGGCCCAGCAACGGTGCCCCGTTGTAACGCCCCGGATTCACCTTGTCGCGGAAGGCTTCCAGTGCCGGCTTCGCTAGCATTGCTCCAAGTTTTGCACGCAAGCCGGACATCAGCGACTGTTTCATGCTGGCCGCCAGAAAACGCGCCGTTCCTTCCATGGTTTTCAACGCAACATTACCAACAAAGCCATCGCATACGACGACATCCACTTCGCCGGTAAAAATATCCGTTCCCTCGACGTTGCCAATAAATTCGATGGGCAACTCCGCCATTTCCACGGCAGCCACCTTGACCACGTCCGTACCCTTGATGTCCTCACTGCCGATATTCAGCAGTCCGACACGGGGTTTGGCGATATTTTCTGCCGTTTGCATATAGGCGTGTCCCATCAGGGCGAATTGCACCAAATGATCGGAAGTGCAATCAACATTGGCACCGGCATCCAGAAACAGTGTGCATGCATCATTCATAGCCGGAATCATGGATGCGATGGCAGGCCTGTCGATGCCATTCATGGTTTTCAGAACCAGCTTGGAAATCGCCATGAGTGCCCCGGTATTACCTGCGCTGACTAGTGCATCCCACTCTCCGTCGCGCACCAGTCGGGCACCGACATGGATGGAGGAATTCTTTTTACGTCGCAACGCTACTGCTGGCGCATCACACATGCCAATGACATCCGCAGCAGGCACGAATGCCACCTTCTCTGCCAGTCCTCTGGCCTTAAGCGCAGACTCGACCTCTTCGACAGTCCCGACAATGCCCAGCTGCAGGTCCCCTGATCCGCCAGAGGCCAGAATACGCTCCAGCGCATCCAGCACAACACCGGGGGCATCATCGCCCCCGTGTCCGTCCACCAAAATACGTGGCTGTCCGATATGCGATGCAGCCACGTTATCCTGGCCTTTGTCTGTCAACGGATCAGTCAAGGAATGGGATGAAATGGTTTATACTTCGTCGCTGCTTTTGATTTCGCGGCCTTTATAAAAGCCACAATGCGGACAGGCATGATGCGGGCGCATCATTTCGCCGCATTCCGGGCATTCACTCATGCCGGCAGGAACGATCCTGTCGTGAGCGCGGCGCATATTCCGCTTGGATGTACTGGTTTTTCTCTTTGGAACTGCCATGTTTTATACTCCTTCACCAAGGGTGAACATAATTCATCAATCTTTCAGTTTCAACTGACGCAATGCTGCAAACGGATGGTCATCATCCGTTGTGCGGCAACGACAGGATTCGCTGTTCAGGTTGCATCCACAACCACCACACAGGCCCGCGCACTGCTTGCTGCAAGCCACATCACTCTGCCAGGCCAGCCAGATCTCCTCCCGCAGGAGATCCACCAGACTCAGCTGACCGGGAGGTAACAATACATCCTCATCAGCCTCTTCCGGCTCATCTGAGAGCTGGAAGTCTCGCTGCACATCACCTTCGACATGCCAGTCGAAAGGCTCAAGACAACGGCAGCAATCCCGCCTGATCAACGTTTGCCAGTGCCCCGTCAGATGGTAACAGTCACCGCTGCGGCAAACCGAACCATGCCATCGCACATCTGCCCTCAAGCCATCAATAGCATTAATATGCCCTTGCTGCTCGTCACGCATGGCATCAAGCGGAAGCGCAACGTCCCAAGTGTATCCCCGGGCGGGCAAATCCTGCAATGTAATATCCCATTGATGAGGCACGCAATCTCCATGGCGCAGCTAATGCTGGCGGCGCATTATGGATATTGCTCCTAGGGGGTCAAGTAAGGGTTGCGGGCTCTGCCAGGGAATGGATCAGCCGAAGCACATGGGCCGACGGATTATCGTGCCCGAGCAAATGACGCAGTTCAGCGAACGCCTTTCGTTGTGCGGCCGCGGCAGAATCCTGCACAAGCAAGGTTTCCAGTTCCTCACAAATACGCGCGCTGTTACAGGCTTCCTGTAGCAGTTCCGGCATAACGGGACGATCTCCCAGCAATATATTGGCCAGCCCGGCACAGCGAATACGCACCAGACGCTTGGCCAGAAACGCCATCAGGGGCGGTGCCTTGTAGATCAGCACCGTCGGCACATCCCACAGGGCCAGCTCCAGCGTCGCAGTACCAGACACGGCCACTGCCGCATCCACACCACGCAATGAAAAATCCTCCTCATCACGCGCAATAAAATGCACATTCGGCATTTGCAATGGTGCTAGTTGCTGCATGGACGCACTATTGGCCTGTGGCACAACAAACTGGATATTGGCATGCCGCTGACAAAGCTGCTGCAACACCTCTGCCAGAATTGGCACATGAGTGCGTAACTCACCGGCACGGCTGCCCGGCAACACGCCGACCAGAAGCTGTTGTGGTTCTATTCCCAGATGGCGCCGTAGCTTCACTGCATCCCAGCCATGCTGACAGGTAATGGCCGAGGGATTGCCAACGTAATGCGCATGAATGCCGTGCCCGGCAAACCATTCCACTTCAAAAGGAAGAATCGAAGCAACCGCATCCTGTGATGTTTTCAGGCGTTTAACCCGCCATGCACCCCAGGCCCACAGTTTGGGGGCAATATACTGGATAACCGGAATTCCCATGGCACGCAACTTTTGCCCCAGACGCATATGAAAGCCCGGGAAATCCACCAGCACAGCCACATCAGGCCTGTGTTCACGACAACACTCAAGCACCTCTTGCTCAATGCGACGAATACGTGGCAGGGCCTTGAGCACATCACCAATACCCATGACATTCAGCGACTCCATTCGCTGCACAACCTGACATCCCTCGACACGCATGGCCGGCCCGGCAATACCACGCCAGTGTATCTTTTCTCCTTCATCGTGTGCCTGACGCAGCAGGGATGCTGCATGCGCATCGCCTGAAACTTCCCCGGCACTAATGAATACTTCCATCACAAATCAATGGCTTATCAGATCTTTTTTATCAAGTGCATAAACAGATATCTGATATTGATTTGCCAGCTCGATAAACGATGCTTTTTCAATCAGCAAAGTGCATTCGGCCTCGATACACAGTGTATGGCAACCGGCCTGGTGCATCGTGCGCAAGGTGTCCGGCCCGGCAGCAGGCACATCGAAACGGAGATCCTGCGCAGGCTTGGCCACCTTGACGACAACTGCCTTGTCCTGCTGGGCCAGCGAACCACCACGTAAAATGGCTTCATCCGTTCCTTCAATTGCCTCAACGGCCATAACCGCCTGATCCCTGACTACAACTGTCTGACCGATATCCAGTCCGGCAATGGCTTTGGCCTGGCGGAAACCGAAATACATGTCCTGCAGGGTTGAAGCTGATGGTGGCGGACCGGCAATATGGCCATTGCGTGCCAGCATATCACCGGCATAGCGGGTTTGCGGAATCAGCTTAAGGCCGGCATCCTCCAACAGAGAGGCAACTGTCAGCAAAATCGTATCATCTTTTTTGTCTTTCATGGACAGCAGTCCCTTGATGGCTGTCATATCCGGGCGAAAATTGCGGAAAATATTGACTTTGCGAATCTTGCCGGCCATGACGACCTCGTGCACACCCTGGCGCTTTAATGCCTTGATCATGCTGCCGATCTGGCCGATATGCAGCCATGTCGTCGTTTTGGCTACACGCTCAATTTCAGCAAAAGTCTCTTCCCTGGCTGCCACGCAGTGCACTTCAAAGCCATGCGTAACAAGGTTCTCGGCCAATTCAATCGGAAAATGTCCATAGCCTGCAATCAGGCCGATTTTTTTGACGTCGGTCACAACAAACGATTATCTGTCACGCCGGTGCACAATGACACCCCGCTCCGCCGCACGAACAAAATCAATCAGGTACTGTCCGTTTACATCGGCAGCCATGGCTTCAGCCTGCTGCAAGCGTTCGCTCATTTTGCCGCTGCCCTGCAGCAACACACGATATAATTCCTTCAAATGCCGAATTTGCTCACCACTTAAGCCTCGTCGCTTCAGCCCAATCAGATTCAAACCACTGAGCCCGGGCTGATAGCCACCAGATACCAGACAAAACGGTGGCACGTCTTTGGTCGGACCGCACATGCCACCGACCATCGCATATTTGCCGATACGAACAAACTGATGCACCGCCGACAACCCCCCCAGAATCACGCCATCCTCAACGGTAATATGACCTGCCAGCGTGGCACAATTGGCCATGATTACCTCATCGCCGAGGATACAATCATGTGCCACATGCGTGTAGGCCATCAACAGATTACGATTGCCCAAACGGGTTACCATGCCACCGCCTTCAGTGCCAAGGTTGATGGTTACGTTTTCACGGATCGTATTGTCATCACCAATAATGACTTCAGAAGGCTCGCCATGATATTTCAAATCCTGCGGTACCTGGCCAATTGAGGAAAACGGAAAGAAACGATTACGAGCGCCAATAGTCGTATGCCCATCAATCACCACATGTGACATCAGCTCAGTGCCCGACCCCAGGCTGACATTGGCACCCACGATACAATACGGACCGATGATGACATCATCGGCCAACTGTGCTTCCGCAGCAACGATGGCCGTCGGGTGGATCGTCGTCATGCTTCGTCCCGGGGAAACAGGGTAGCCAACAATGTACCTTCACAAACGAGCGTGCCATCGACGAAAGCCTCACCTTTCAGCCGCCACATCAACCCCCTGTGCCTTAACACATGCATTTCGAAAATCACCTGATCGCCGGGGCGCACAGGTTTGCGGAAACGTACGCCGTCAATGCCGGTGAAATACACCAGATACTCACGATCATCTTCTACTGACTCAAATGCCAGTACGCCTCCGGCCTGAGCCATGGCTTCTACCAGCAACACGCCGGGCATAACCGGATGCATCGGAAAGTGCCCCATAAACTGTGGTTCGTTCACCGTCACATTCTTCAGTGCCTTGATGTACTCCCCCTGCTCCAGTTCTAGCACCCGGTCAATAAGCAGGAACGGATATCTGTGCGGCAATTTTTTCATCACAGCATCAATGGACATTTGCGTCATGGGTTTCTCCCGGCAGTTATTTTTGTAATTTTCTGATGATCTCCGGCAATTTCTGCATGATGGCAATCATGCGCATCCAGGCCCGCTGTGGCATGACCGGACTGCCGCCATAAACGCCTGTTTCCAGATTGCTCATGACACCACTCTGGGCTGCGATTTTGCAACTTGGTGCAATTTCAATATGTCCTGCGAATCCTGCCTGTCCTCCGACCTGGCAGCCAGCGCCAATCTTTGTAGAACCTGAAACCCCCACCTGACTGGCCATAATGCTATACGCACCAATGCGAACGTTATGTCCAATCTGAATCAGGTTGTCCAGCTTGACACCCTGCTCGATCATCGTATCGCCCAGCGCTCCACGATCAATACAGGTTTTCGCACCAATTTCCACATCATCAGCCAGAATGACACGCCCTGTCTGTGGAATTTTCAGATGCTCCTTCCCGTTCCAGGCGTAACCAAAACCATCCGAGCCAATAACTGCCCCCGCCTGCAGGATCACGCGATCACCCAACACGCACCCTTCCGCGATAAATGCATGAGGATGCAGCAAACAGTCTTCACCAATGGTCACATGGTCGCCAATGATGCATCCCGGGCCAATGATTGTTCCACGCCCGATGTGCACACCAGCACCAATTACTGCCTGTGCTGCGATATCTACATCATCAGCAATCACGGCGCTGGTATCAATGGATGCACTTGCATGACGCAGGGCGGAGGCTTTTGGCTGCGGGTGAAACACGCGCTGCAAAACAGCAAAGCCCAGATAGGGGTCCCGGGTACGCATGACCGGCAGCCCCTCAGGCACGATTTCATGCTCTCCGACCAGAATCACACCGGCTTTTGATCGCTTAAGCAGGGAACGATACTTCACATTGGCCAGAAAGGTACCTTCATGCGGCCCGGCCCCCGCCAGCGTATTCATGCCACAGATGCAATGCTCCGGTTTGCAGGAATCTGACAACGAACCTCCGACCAGATCGGCCGCTTCCGCCAAGGTTATTCCTGATCGTTGATCCGGCACGATTTAATTCTTGTCGAGCATTCTCGTGATTTCTGCCGTAATATCATGACTGGGATCGGCATACAGCAGGATGGGCTTGCCAAAGATATAATCATATTTTCCGCTCTTGCCGTATTCCTTGATCACCCGTTGCAATTTCGAACCCACCGACATATCCAGACGATTTTTCTCTGCCGTCAGCTCATCCTTGGCATCCTGCATCGTACGTGAAAAATTCTTGCGCATTTCCTTGATCTCGTTCTGTTTAAGCTCAAGTCGGTCCGGCGACATGGCCATGGACTGATTCTGCAAATCCTTTTCGGCCTGCTCGATTTTCTTGCGCAGTGCATCCAGCTCTTTTTTCTTTTTATTCTGCAAGGCTTCAAGCTTTTTGATACCAGCCTGATAGGCTTTCGTATTCTCCACAGCACTTTTCACATCAAGATAGGCAATTTTCAACTCGGCTGCCGATGCCGCCGATACTGTACCCAGCGCCATCAACAACACCAGAAGCATGCGCACAAATGATTTCCCTTTTAACATTTCTCCACTCCTAAACCTTGTACTCGTCATCAGAAATTGCCACCGATGGAAAACTCAAACTGCCTTTTGATATCACCAGGTTGCGTTTTGATCGGAAAACCCCAAACAAAGCCCAACGGCCCCATCGGAGACATCCACTCAAAGCCCCAGCCGACAGAGCTCCGAACTTTACTCATCGAAAAGCGTTCCGTCACGTTGATTGTGTTGGCTCCCACGGTAGCGGAAACATTTCCCCACACAAGGCCCGCATCGGCAAAAATAACGCCTCTGAAACCGGATGTTTTCATGCCTGGAACAGGAAAAAACAAATTCACCGTGGCCGTAACCTGCCGGTCACCACCCAAAGGTTCGCCAGTCGCAGGGTCGCGCAGGGAAATGCCATAGGAGTCAAAGCCCCTGACCGTACCTACGCCACCGATGGAATAACGCCGATTCAATGGCACATCATAGCCGCTCTGCGCCTGAATCACCCTGCCTTCGATTCTGGGCGCCAGCACAAAGTCATCCTCGCTACCAAGCGGCACAAAGCCGGAAGCCGATGCAAACAGCTCCCGGAAATGATTCTGTCCACCCACACCGGCATAGGTAAAACCAAGCTGATCAAAGGTGCCACGGGTCGGCGCCAACGTCGAATCTCGCGTATCATAACTGATGGACTGGGCAATCGAGCCGGTTGTCTGCCGCCCTTTCTGCGCCTGCAGCACAATCGAGGCATCAGCCGGAATATTTTTCAGGTTGGTAACCTCGTAGCTATAGCCAATCTGATAGCGCAGATATTCGGTAAGCGGGATGCCAAAGTTAACACTTCCTCCGGCAGTTACCGAATCATAACTGGTGAATTGCTGTGTATTGCTGTCACGGCGATAGCCCATCACTGTTGCGGATACGTCCTGGCTGAAGAAATACGGGTCTGTCAGCGCAAGCTGGAAATCCTTTGTCTTGGCGCCGAAGGTGCCATTCAGATCAGCCTGATAACCTGATCCGAGAACATTTTTTTCATTGTATTTACCTTGTATGAAAACCTTTTCAACCTGGGAATAACCGATACCAAAAGAAATCGAACCACTCTTCTTTTCCGTGATATCCAGACGCATCTTCGTCTTTTTATCGGATGACCCCTTGGGCAAAGCTACACGCACATCCTCAACAAACGCCAGACGTTTCAGGCGCTCCTTGCTGCGCTTAACTTTGCGTGCCGCATAACGTGCACCTTCATCCTGACGCAATTCGCGCCGCAATACCTCATCATTGGTTTTTTCATTTCCGGCAATATCGATGCGTTCCACATAAACTTCTCGGCCTTTTTCAATATCAAAGGTAATATCAACGATATTGCGACCCAAGTCTCGTTTGAACAACGGTGTTACCGTTGCATAGGCATAGCCATAATCGCCTACGGTTTCTGATAACTTCTCAATCGTCTCACGCAGTGCTTTCAGGGAATAAAGGTCCCCGCTTTCCATCACGAGCTGCTTTTCCAGCATCTGCTGACCGGGGACCATATCGCCCTGCAGGTGTACTTCACCCAGGGTATAGCGCGGCCCTTCATGAATGGAATAGGAAATATCGAAGCCTTGCTTGTCATGCGACAGGCTTGTCGAGGTGGATTCCACCCGGGCATCCAGAAATCCTTCATTTTGGTAATACTGCTCAATCATCTGCACATCGCCAGCCACACGCTTTCGATCAAAAACATCACGATCCGTAACCCAGGTGGCCAGACTCATCTCGGAAGAGACAATGCGCGAGCGAAGTTCTTCATCCGACAATTGTTGATTACCAATAAAACGGATGCGTCGAATATGCGTCTTGGCTCCCTCGTCAATATTGATGGTCACGTTGACGCGACCATTTTCCGTCGGCTCCGCGCTGATAGTAACGGCCACCTGATAATAGCCTTTCTTCAGATAGCCTTTGCGAATCGTATTGATATCCGCCTTGCGGTTGGGCGGGTTATAAATCTGTCCAGCCTTCAGTTTCAGACGCATATTGAGATCCTTGGTTGTGACCTCTTCATTGCCCACGACATCAACCCTGGCAATCAACGGATATTCCTTGACGATATATTCCAGTACCACGCCATTTGCGCTGCGATGTCCCTCTACGTGGACATCAGAAAAAAAACCGCTGCTGAAAATGCTTTTCACATCCTTGCTGATTGCCTTGCGATCCAAAAAATCACCTTTTCGAATGCTGATCCGGTCCAGCACCGTTTCTTTCTCGATATATTGATTGCCGCTTACTTTGATATCCAGCACGCGTAAGCGCTTCATACCGTCCGCAGCCAAAACGGAACCGGCAAACAACAACATCAGCAATATTGCCGGCAAAAATACCCATGTGTGTTTTCTCATTCAGTATTCCTATCCCCTGAACAAACGTGCCAGATCATTATAAAATGCAAAAATCATCAATGCAGCGATCATAAAAACCCCGATCGCCTGCGTCCACTCCATAACGCTGGTCGACAATGGCTTCCCCCTGATCCTCTCGATTGCCAAGTATAGCAGATGCCCGCCATCAAGCACTGGTACCGGCAACAGATTCAGCACCGCCAGATTGACGGAGATTAGAGCAAGAAACGACAGAAAGGAAATCATCCCCAGCTGTGCGGTCTTGCCGGCAAGCTGGGCAATAGCAATCGGCCCGCCCAGATTCTCAGCCGAAATAGATGAGGAAATCATTTTACCGATGACCTGCAGTGTCATCACTGTCATATCCCATGTGCGTGCAAAGCCATAAACAAGTCCTGATACCATGCCCATGCGATAGGTCTCCAGCTCGTAATTGGCCTGCGTTGATAAACGTACGCCGATTCGTACATGACCCTTATCATCTTCTTTTGGTGCTACACTGAAACGCAACATCGTATTGTCGCGTTGCACACCGATCGATACTGGATCACCGTTATGTGACTGAATAATATGAATAAATTTTCGAATGTTATTAACTGGCAAGCCTTCCACTTCGCGGATGACATCACCACCATGGAGCCCCGCATTTGCAGCCGGCATATCCGGCATTACCGTATCAACAACCAGCCGAACATCCGGACTGATGCCCACCAGTTCATCCGCAACATTCACCATCATCGGATCCTGTTCCGCCTGCGGCACTGTCAGTCGCAAACGCTGTCTTGCATCACCGCGCCGCACTTCAACCATTACCGTATGCCCAACCGCCTGTTTTAGCGTTTCTTCCATCTCCTGCCACGAATGCACCGTACGGTCATCAATGCGTAGCACACGGTCACCTGGCCGAATCCCTACAGACTGGGCGCGTGAAGCCTGATAAACCTCACCCACAACCGGCGGCACCACATCCTGCCCGACCCAGGCGATGATCATATAGGCTACAATCGCAAACATGAAGTTGAATGCAGGCCCTGCTGCGGCAATGGCAGCTCTTACCCATACCGGCTGTGCATCAAAAGCTCGTTTATGATCCTTTTCACTGATAAGATGTTTCTGCGCTGACAGATCACTAGCATTCTCACCAAACATTTTGACATAGCCGCCCAAAGGAATGGCCGCGATTACATAGGTCACCTCGCCATCCCGGCTGGGCCATGAGAATAACGCAGGGCCGAAACCAATAGAGAACTTCTCAACTTTTACGCCGAGCTTCCTGGCCACGATGAAATGCCCATATTCATGAATCGCAATCAGGGCAGCAATCGCCACGATGAATGCCAGTGTCGTCTGAAGAATTTCAGGCATTATCAATGATCTCCTGTGCATGGCGTCTGGCTTCCGCATCCAGACTCCACACCTGCTGCAAATCGGAAACGTTCAAACAAGTCGTTTTTTCAAGTACTTGCTCTACAACCCTGACAATGTCCATAAAGCCAATCCTGAATGCCCTGAATGCCTCATTAGCCACCTCATTGGCAGCATTGAACGCAATGGCCAGGGAGTCATCGCCGTGTAACACCCGGGCAACAAGCCGCATGGCCGGGAAACGCTGCGGATCTACGGCCTGAAAATTTAGCCGTCCCATTTCGGCCAGATTCAGCCTGGCAATACCTGATTCCATTCGCGGTGTACATTGCAGGGCATAGGCAATCGGCATGCGCATATCCGGCATCGCCAGTTGCGCCAGCACAGAGCCATCAGCATATTCAACCATGGCGTGAACAATGCTCTCCGGATGAATGATCGCATCCAGTTTTGCAGGCTCGATATTAAATAGCCAGCGTGCCTCAATCAGCTCCAGTGCCTTGTTCATCATTGTCGCAGAATCGATACTGATTTTAGCCCCCATGTCCCAGTTGGGGTGTGCAATGGCTTCTGTCGGCGTCACTTCCTCCAGCGTGACCGGATCCCGATCCCGGAAGGGACCACCGGATGCTGTCAGTGTGATCCGTACAACCGATGCCTTATCGTGTCCGGCCAAGGACTGATGCACGGCGGCATGCTCCGAATCGACCGGTATAACTTCTGCACCATGCCTCCTCGCCTGTTGCATAAAGATTCTGCCGGCGGTTACCAGACATTCCTTGTTTGCCAACGCCACCCTTTTGCCGGCGCGCACAGCAGACAATGCCGCAGGCAAGCCTGCCGCCCCTACCATTGCCGCCACGACAATATCCACCTGATCGGCTGCTGCAACCTCGATAGCAGCATCCATACCTGCACGAATATCCTGCCCCGGCAATCGTTTGCGCAAACGCATTGCCGCTGCTTCATCCGTCATAACAACAATATCCGGCCGCAAGCGGGCAACCAGTCCGGACATTTTCTCAACATTGCGATGACCAACCAGCGCATAACTGTGAAAAGCGTGTGCATGACGAGCCATCACATCGGCGGTACTGAGTCCGATGGAACCGGTCGCCCCCAGGATCACAACCTGTTTCATAAATAACCCCAAACGATATAGGCAATCGGCACAGCCACAACGATGGCATCAATACGGTCCAGAATGCCGCCATGGCCAGGCAAAATCGAGCCGCTATCCTTGACATCCAGCATGCGCTTAAACGCAGACTCGGCCAGATCACCGAGCACGCCTGCAATGACCGCCAACAAGGCCAGCAGGATTGCCCATGGCCATGCCATAATTTGCCAACAAAGCAGTAATGAGACCATGGTCAGCGTCCCGAATAGCCCCCCCCCGGCCAGGCCCTCCACTGATTTACCGGGACTGATACGCGGACAAAGCTTGTGTGTGCCCCATTGCCGGCCAACAAAATAGGCTGCGATATCCGAAGCCCATACGCCAAAGCAGATGGCCGCAACAAAATGTGCCTGTACAGCCATCATATGACTATCAGCAATGACCCAGGTAAAAATTAACAGCCATGCAAGCATCCAGCAGGCGGCAAGAAACGACGAGAATTCCGGTGCCGACGTGCGACAGCTCCACACAAAAATCCCCAGCCAGACAAGCAGCAGGGGCAATAGCCACGCAGGGCTGCCACCTCCTGCCACCAGTACAAAGACGGGAACAGCGACAGCCAGGTATGCATGTCCCCATGGCAAACGCACCAGTCGCAGCAATTCATCAACTGCCAGCAACATCGCAACCGCCAACAACCAGCCAAACCAGGGTGCAGGCAGATAAACGTACCAGCCTACAACAGCAAGCAACAGTACAACTGCTGTCAGCACCCTGCGAAACAATTCACTCATGGAGCGATTTGCTCACTGATCAGACCAAAACGACGCTCACGTTCGGCATATTCGCGCAATGCTGAAACAAAGTCAGATTGGCTGAAGTCTGGCCAGAATACATCAAGAAAACACAATTCGGCATACGCCGCATCCCATAAATGAAAATTTGAAATACGCTTTTCACCACCGGTTCGGATAATCAGATCCACAGGTGCAGTTTCCGCTCGCCATAACATCTTGCGGAATGCCTGAACATCCAGCCGGTCAACAGCGGCCTGCGGGTTGGATTGTTGTAATGCCCAGTGCAGTGCCTGGCGAACACCGGCCACGATCTCCTGATGGCCTCCATAACTCAGGCATAAAATCAAATCGATACGATCACATGTCGATGTTTTTTCACAAGCCATTTGCACTGCTTTTTTCGCATCTTCAGGCAAGCTGTCGATATCACCCAGCAAACGAAGACGCACGCCCTGCTGCAACAATTCCGGCAACATTGACTTGGCCATCATCGATAGCAATTGCATCAGGCCACGTACCTCATAACCTGGCCTGTCCCAGTTTTCCGTTGAAAATGCATATAATGAAAGCTGACGAACACCCGCATCGATCGCCCATTTGACGACATCGCGTACTCGTTTCGCACCCTGGCGGTGTCCTTCGATGCGCGGCATCCCCCTGCTTTTTGCCCAGCGGCCATTGCCATCCATGATGATTCCAACATGGTGGGGAACAGCCTTAAGCTGAAGCGAAAAAGATTGTGACATTAAACCGTAAGAATTTCTTTTTCTTTATGCTCGACGATCGAATCCACTTCGGCAATAAACTTGTCTGTAGTTCTCTGAATGGCTTCCTGCAAACGTTTGCTTTCATCTTCGGAAAGGCTTTCGTCTTTGCTCTGGCGCTTCACCTCATCATTGGCATCACGACGAATATTTCGTATGGATATCTTCGCTTTTTCGCCCACGGCCTTCACCTGTTTAACCAGTTCCTTGCGGCGCTCTTCCGTTAATTCCGGCATCACGATGCGTACTACCTCGCCATCATTGGAAGGGTTAATACCAAGATCCGAGGACTGAATAGCCTTTTCAATGGCCCCCAGCAGACTTTTTTCCCATGGTGCAATAACCAGCATACGCGGTTCCGGCACGCTGATATTACCAACCTGATTCAGTGGCACCATAGAGCCATAATACTCAACACGTACATGATCCAGCAGCGCTGCATTCGCCCGACCAGTGCGAATCGTTGCCAATTCCGAGCGCAAGGCCTGAATGGATTTTTCCATACGTGCTTGAAGCTGATCAGCCATCTTCACCCTCCCTGACAATCGTACCTACCTGCTCACCGGACACGGCACGCAACATTTCACCGGGACGTGTCACATCGAATACAATGACCGGCATAGCGTTATCCCGACATAACGACATGGCCGTTGCATCCATGACACCCAAACGTTTTTCCAAGGCTTCACTGAACGTCAGTGTGTCGTAGCGGCGGGCATCGGCGTGCTTTTTCGGGTCGGCCGTATAGACGCCATCCACTTTCGTGCCCTTTAGCACCGCATCGGCCTGAATTTCCATGGCGCGCAGACTGGCGGCTGTATCGGTCGTAAAATACGGATTTCCTGTACCGGCAGCAAAAATAAGAATACGCCCCTTCTCCAGGTGACGCACAGCCCGGCGACGGATATACGGTTCGGCCACTTCACGAATATGCAACGCCGAAATCACGCGAACGAACTCACCCTGCTGCTCGATAGCATCCTGCAAGGCAATGCCATTCATGACCGTGGCCAGCATACCCATATAATCGGCACTGGCACGATCCATGCCCGATGCCGTGCCACTCATGCCACGGAAAATATTGCCACCACCAATAACAACGGCCAGTTCAACACCGGAGCGCTTCACCCTGATCAATTCACCGGCAATGCGCCTGATCGTATCGGTATCGATGCCGAATGCCGACGTCCCCATCAGCACTTCGCCGGAAAGTTTCAGCAATACCCGCTTAAACTGCCCACGAGTGGCACTTGCCGGTGTCTGACTCATCAAAATTAGCCCTTGATCTGGGCTGCAACCTCGGCAGCGAAGTCCTCTTCTTTCTTTTCAATACCTTCACCCAGCGCAAAACGTGCCATATTTACAACCGTGCCATCGCCCAGCGCCTTGCCCACCGTCTGGTCGGTATCCATGACAAAAGGTTGCTCCAGCAGACAGATTTCGGAATAGAATTTGTTCAACTGACCGGTAACAATTTTTTCAACAATGGCTTCCGGCTTGCCGCTGGCAATCGCGCGCTCGGACAGAACAGCTTTTTCGCGGGCAACCACATCAGCATCTACATCCTCACGCTTGATAAACTGCGGATTGGCTGCTGCCACATGCATGGCCACACCACGCGCCAGATCAGCATCAACATCGCCTTCAATGGCCAGCAGAACACCGATTTTGCCTGCGCCGTGCACATACGCAGCCACCTGCCCTGTTCCAACTTCAGCGTACTGAAAACGGCGAATACCCATGTTCTCACCAATCGTGGCAATCAGCTGTGACAATGCCTGCTCAACCGTACGCTCCGCATCAAAAGGCAATGCCTTCAAGGCACTTACATCGGCCGGCTTGTGCTGCAGAACAAGGTCGGCAAGAGCATTCACAAAACCTTTGAACTGTTCGTTTTTGCTCACAAAATCGGTTTCAGAGTTAACTTCAATAACAACACCACTCTGACCCGTAGACTTGGCCAGCACAACACCCTCAGCAGCCACGCGTCCTGCTTTCTTGGAGGCAGCCGCCAAACCTTTCTTGCGCAGCAAGTCTACTGCCGCATCCAAATCGCCACCGGCTTCCGCCAGCGCTTTTTTACAATCCATCATGCCTGCGCCGCTGATTTCGCGGAGCTTTTTAACATCTGCAGCCGTAATTTGGCTCATCTCGTTTCCTCCAGATCGATTTATAATTCATTTTATACTGATCAGGCAGCCGCTTCGGCTTCACCTTCAGCCGTATCACCTGCGGATGCGTCTTCCGCTGACTGCGTGGCCATGGCCTCAACGAGATCCTCGCCGTCTTCCGCATTTTCCAGCGTCCAGGTTTCCGTACCTTCCAGCAATGCATCGGCAATCTTTGTGCAGAACAGACGAACCGCGCGGATCGCATCATCATTGCCAGGAATCACATAATCGATGTTGCTCGGATCACAGTTACTATCCACAACGGCAACGACCGGGATACCCAGCTTCTGTGCTTCCTTGACAGCCAACTCTTCCTTGCGAACGTCGATAACAAACAAGCAATCCGGCAGGCTGATCATATCCTTGATACCGCCCAGCGAACGCTCTAATTTATCCAGCTCGCGCTGCAACTGCAGAGCCTCCTTCTTGGTCAGCAGCTCAAACACACCATCTTCCTTCTTGCGCTGCAGATCTTTCATCTTACGCACCGACTGTTGCACCGTCGCAAAATTGGTCAGCGTGCCGCCCAGCCAGCGGTGATTGACATAGAACTGACCTGCGCGCAGCGCCTCTTCTTTCACGGCATCGCGTGCCTGACGCTTGGTGCCGACAAACAGCACACGACCACCGGCTGCTGCCAGTTCGTTCATAAATACATAGGCCTCATTGGCCAGACGCAGGGTTTTCTGCAAATCAATAATATGGATGCCGTTACGGGAGCCGAAAATATACGGCGCCATTTTGGGGTTCCAGCGACGAGTTTGGTGACCGAAGTGAACACCTGCTTCCAGCAGCTGCTTCATGGTAAATTGTGACATTTGATTCATCCTCCAATTGTTTGCCTCCACTGCCTGGACCCTTTCCGGGCACAATGGATTGACAGTGTGCGAAATCACCCGCAGGTATCGCCTTGCGAGCGGCGCGCTTTCTAACCAAATGCAGGCACTTTGGCAAGCGATTTCGCATCACGGCAATGGCATGGCCAGAGAAATCAGCCACTGTGCAGACATCATAATCAGTGGCCCCAAGGTATGCTGGAATACGCCACTGACCAGCAGCAGGATAATGATCAAAAACCCATAGGGTTCGACACGTGATAACCGGTATGCTGCCCGCCCCGGCAACAACCCCACAGCCACGCGCCCGCCATCCAGTGGCGGCAATGGCAACAGGTTAAAGATGCACAGCACCAGGTTGATCAGAATCGAGGCCTGACACATCAGCGCCAATGGCTCGGCAAACCAGACCATCGATGCTGGCAATCGCACGGCAAGCCATAGCAACAATGCCGAGAAAACAGCCAGCAGAATATTCGTTACTGGCCCGGCCAGCGCCACCCAGACCATATCCTGTTTGGGTCGGCGCAGCTTGCGGAAATTCACCGGTACCGGTTTGGCATATCCAAACAAAAAAGGCGACCCGACAACAATCAGCGCCAGTGGAATAATGACTGTGCCTACCAGGTCAATATGTTTAAGCGGGTTCAATGTCAGCCTCCCCATCCAGCGTGCTGTGTCATCACCCAGACGATCCGCCACCCAGCCGTGTGCAACTTCATGCAGCACCACGGCCAGCACCACAGGTAATGCCCAGATGCTTATACCCTGCATAATACTGTTGATATCCATCAATTGCTCCTCACGGAATTGCCGTAATCTGTTCGTAATCCTCTCGCAACAGCTGCAACTGGTCGCGATATTTTGCCGCATCCTCGAAGCGCAGGTCGGCTGCGGCCTCCGCCATCAGGCGTTCCAGTTCGCTGATACGCAGTTCAAGTGATGCAGCATCTGCAGGCGCAGGCTCCGCCACTTCCGGAATATGCGCATAATCCATCTCATAGATTGAACCCAGAATATCCTTGATTTCCGAACGTACGGTTTCCGGTGAAATACCATGTTCCCGGTTGTAGGCCAGTTGCTTTTCGCGACGACGTGTCGTTTCATCCGTAGCCCGCCGCATCGAATCGGTGATTTTGTCCGCATAAAGAATCACGCGCCCCTCGGCATTGCGCGCCGCCCGCCCGATAGTCTGGATCAGCGAGCGCTCCGAACGCAGGAAGCCCTCCTTATCCGCATCGAAAATGCTAACCAGCGCCACTTCCGGCAGGTCCAGTCCCTCACGCAGCAGATTGATGCCGATCAGCACATCAAATTCGCCCAGTCGCAAATCACGCAAAATCTCCATGCGCTCAACTGTATCGATATCAGAATGCAGATAACGAACTTTCATCCCCAGATCGGCCAGGTATTCCGACAAGTCCTCAGCCATACGTTTGGTCAGGCAGGTCGCCAGCACGCGGAAGCCCTGTGCAATCACCTCATTGGCGACCGACACGAAATCATCGACCTGCGTTGCGGCAGGACGAACCTCCACTTCTGGATCGAGCAGCCCCGTCGGGCGAATCACCTGCTCAATAATGACGCCTTCACTATGCTCCAGTTCATATGGCCCGGGTGTAGCAGAGACATAAATCACCTGCGGTACAATCGCTTCAAATTCATGGAACTGTAATGGCCGATTATCCAGCGCACTGGGAAGGCGAAAGCCGAAATCTACCAGCGTCTGTTTGCGAGAACGATCACCCTTGAACATGCCACCGATCTGCGGCACTGTCACATGCGATTCATCGATCATGACCAGCGCATTATTGGGCAAATAATCCAGCAGTGTCGGCGGCGCCTCGCCGGGCGCACGACCGGTCAAATGACGGGAATAGTTTTCCACGCCTGTGCAATAGCCCACTTCCTGAATCATTTCCAGGTCGAAGATCGTGCGCTGTTCCAGCCGCTGTGCCTCCACCAGCTTGCCCTGATCGTGCAGTTTGGCCAGGCGTTCGGCCAGTTCCGTCCGGATCGCTTCCATGGCACGCAACAGTTGTTCGCGCGGTGTGACAAAATGCGATTTCGGGAAAACGGTATACTTGTGCAAGGACTCCAGTCGTTTGCCTGTCAGTGGATCGAAACGACAGATTGCATCAACCTCATCTCCGAAGAACTCGACGCGAATGGCAAAGTCCTCGGAATGTGCCGGAAAGATTTCCAGCACATCGCCGCGCACACGAAACGTACCGCGATGAAAATCCATATCATTGCGCTGATATTGCAGTTCCACAAGCTTGTTCACCGCCGCTCGCTGATCAACCTCACGCCCGACTTCAAAATACAGCAACATGTTCGCATAGGCTTCAGGACTACCCAGTCCATAGATGCAGGATACGGATGCGACAATGATGACATCCTCGCGCTCCAGCAACGCGCGCGTGGCAGCATGGCGCATGCGGTCGATGTGCTCATTGATCGAGGAATCCTTCTCGATATAGGTATCCGATTGCGGCACATAAGCTTCCGGCTGATAATAATCGTAATAGGACACGAAATATTCCACAGCATTATCTGGAAAGAACTGTTTGAATTCGCCATACAATTGCGCTGCCAGCGTCTTGTTCGGTGCCAGAATCAGCGTCGGTTTCTGTGTTCGCTCGATGACACAGGCCATCGTATAAGTCTTGCCCGAACCGGTTACGCCCAGCAAAGTCTGATGTCGTCGCCCCTGCTCCACGCCGGCAACCAGTTCGGCAATAGCCTGCGGCTGATCGCCCTGCGGTGTAAAATCTCCTGCCAGTCTGAATCGCATTGCGCGCATGCTAGCTGGTTTTCTCACGAAGGCCATGCAAGCAACTGACGATAAAACGAAACGGGAGCCTGTCGGCTCCCGTTTTTTATATAATATCCCTATCCAACCACAATATCGTGTCAGGCAGGACCATATGTGTTAACTGCCCGAAAGATCACGCAGAAACGGCTTGTGAGCTTCATGCTCATCCTCACCATCATGGTGCTTGCCTGCCTTATCCTTGTCCTTTTTATCCTTGTCCTTGTCATGCTTGGCTTCATGTTTCTTGCCATGCTCATCCTTGCCACCACCCGCCATGGCAGGTGCCACATTCAGGGAAAGTGCTAGCAAGGCCGCCATCAATATTGTCCAGAAACGCATACTAAACCCTCCGTTGGTACAACCGATATTACTCGAAACGATATTCAACATCACCGGCAATCACAATCATGTGATGTGAATCACACAATGCTTTGCTTGATATAGTGAAGAAAGCGGCTGCTCCGCCCTTCCCTTTCACCACGTTGTTCGAACTTGGTCCACGGGCGTTCCGGCTCCCGCTCGACAAACCCCCTGTCACCGGCCACATTCACCAAGCCCGGCGTGCCATCCAGAATTTCGCGCATCCAGTCAGCCAGATCCGGCTTGTCACTGGCCAGTCTGATAAAACCACCCTCTTTCAGCCGCGACACCATCAACAAGGCAAAATCCTTCTGGATCAGTCGCCGTTTATGATGCCGTTTTTTTGGCCAAGGGTCGGGGTGATTGATGTAAATACCAACCAGTTGCCCTTCGGCCACCTGATGCTGTAGGACATATTGGGCCGGCAGCTGGGAGATACGACAGCGTTCAATCACACCGGCATCTTCCAGCCGCCCTACCGCCTTGGCAACGCCCGGCAGATAAATATCCACGCCCAGCAATTGCCAGTCCGGATGGGTTTGTGCCAGATGCACCATAAAATCACCATTGCCGAAACCGATTTCCATGACAATCGGAGCATTCGCATCAAGTTGCGCTTCCGCCAGTGTACGTTCTTTTGGCAAACCAATGCGCGGCAACCATTTCAGCAGCCTTGCCTCCTGACCTGCGGTGACAAAGCCATTCTTGCGACCATGCGTTCGCATTTCATGCTGGGTGTACTGTTGTCGAAATTCTTTGGATAAACGCATCGCGCAACGCTACAAACTCATGCTCGCGATGTCATGACCCCTCAGGCAACGATCGATTGCCGAACTTCCTCGGCCACATCCTCACCGCACAGCTTTGCGACCAGACGCAGCGCAAATGCCACCGCCGTGCCAGGGCCACGGCTGGTTACCAGAAAACCATCCTCCACAACCGCATCATCACTATACACTGAGGATGGTTGCAACTGCTCCATCTCCGGCTGACATGCCGGATAGGATGTTACGCGCCGACCTGCTGTTAAACCATATGCCGCCAGCGCTGTCGGAGCTGCGCAAATCGCCGCCACCGTCTTGCTTTGCTCCCGCAGGCGCTGTATCAGCACCTTGATGCGTGCATCATCACGCAGCAGATGGGCATTGGGCAAGCCACCTGGAAGCACGATCATATCCCAGTTCTGATCCATGATGGAACCCAGTTCGGCATCAGCCTGAATACGGATATGAGAACGCCCTGTCACCTCTCGTCCTTCCAGTGAAGCCGTATACACTTCGATATCGGCCCGGCGCAATATATCCACGATGGCAACAAACTCGATCTCTTCCACACCTTCCGCAAATGGAACCAATACCCTTGCCATTACACTACCTCCTTATGCCAGTCATGCGGCCATGTGCCATCGGACACCAGCCGGAATGCTTCGCGCATACGCCGCAAAACGACATTCTCGCGCGCACCGGCTTTACCATCAAGCAATTGCCGGAATCGTGTCGATAATATCGGCACATCGGTTGCCGCTGTTCTCGGATAATGCGCTACCTGCGCGCCCTCGTAGGATACAGCTGCAATCCCTGTACCATGTTGATACAATAATACCTTCTGCCGGTCGGCATACAATTCCGGTTCGCCTTCCGCGCCCATAAAGATCAGTGAACGGGATTGCCCCAAGTGCATATTAACCAGCGCCATTTTTTGTGCATATGGCGTATGAAACATGCCATTAAGCTGCCCTGTGCAGCCCATTGGGTTCAGCAGGCGAGCCACGGTATTGGCAAAATTGCGCACCCCCAGCCGATCCCGCAGTTGATAAACACGCCACAAGGGCGGGCAGATATCGGCCAGGTCCAGATATATGATACCATCAGTGCGCAGCATTCGTATCGCCGCATCTGCCCCATCAGCGCGCTGTACCCCGGCCAGACGCAATGCCTGCCAGGCAGTGAATCGCCCTGCAATCTTCTCTACGCCATGCACAACCACGGGAATCCCCGCATCGCGTGCCTGCAGAGCTGCCTTTAGATGGATCGGCACAGCCCGACGCTTGCCGGCATAGCACGGCAAATCGACAGCACCATCAGGTAATGGAATATCCGACTGTTTCCACGACAGACACTGACGGGCAGCCTTGACGAAACCGGCCAGCTCTTCAGCCGTTTCTCCCTTCATGCGCTCGGCAATAAGAAAAGCCCCCAATTGCATGGGATCGGCATCCTGCTCCAGCAAGGCCCCGAAAACCTGCTGCGCCTGATCCATTGAAAGGTGTTCGGAGCCGTGTTTTCCACGCGCCACCTGGCGAATATAGACAGACAAATCGTTCACAGGCCCATTTATGCCTGCTCCATAAGAATGAAACAAGGTTTAAACAAATTCAGCAGTACACTTTCATTGGCTACATGGTATAATCAGTGTATGGATAAGGTACTGGCTATTGTACTTGCCGGCGGAGAAGGGTCACGTCTCTATCCGCTGACCGAATCCCGGGCAAAACCCGCAGTGCCATTCGGCGGTAAATATCGCATTATCGATTTTACTCTGTCCAACTGCCTGCATTCCCGGATTCGTCGCATCCTTGTGCTCACGCAGTACAAATCCCACTCCCTGCACAAGCATCTGCGCGATGCATGGTCCATCTATAGCCCGGAGATCGGCGAATACATCACTGACATTCCCGCCCAGATGCAGATGGGCGAACACTGGTACAGCGGCACCGCTGATGCTGTTTATCAAAATATTTCGCTGATCTCGCATTGCGATGCCGAAGAGATTCTGATTCTGTCCGGCGATCATATCTATCGCATGGATTATGCAGCCATGATCGAGCAACACCGTCGTAACAGAGCCAAAGCCACCATCGCCTGCATGCAGGTGCCCTGCTGCGAAGCCCGGGAACTGGGGGTTGTCGAATGCAATACCCAAGGCATCATTGTCCATTTCGAGGAGAAACCGGATCGCCCTGCAACCATGCCCGGATCGCCCAATACCTGCCTGGCCTCCATGGGTATTTATGTATTTGACAAACAGGCCCTGCTTGAACGCCTGCAGAGCGATCAGGACAACCCGGCCTCGAAACATGATTTCGGCCGCGACATCCTGCCCTGCTGGATACGGGAAGAGCAAGTTTACCCCTATATGTTCGACTTACCGGCAGGCCGTGTCATGCCCGATAACTACTGGCGCGATGTCGGTACCATTGATGCTTACTACCGTGCCAATATGGATTTGTTACGCCCTGTGCCACCGCTAAACCTTCACCAGAAAGACTGGCCCATCCGTTCCTATCATCAACCTGTTCCACCCTGTCGCACAGGACCGGCGGAAGATGGACGACACGAGCAACTGGAAAACGTGATTATGGGTAGCGGTAGCATCGTAACTGGCGCCAGAGTCCGGAATTCCATCCTGTTTTATCTGGTTTCCGTGGCACCGGGGACGGATATCGATTCATGCATCCTGTTCGATCAGGTACACATTGGCCGCGATGTTCTGCTGCGCCGCTGTATTGTCGACAAGCATGTAAACATCCCGGACGGTACTCACATAGGCATGAACCTGGCGGAAGACAGCAAACGCTTTCATGTCACTGCTGATGGCAGCACTGTTATCCCCAAGGGCTATCGGTTTTAGAGGTTTTA
>CAZTGM010000010.1:0-37360 GCA_964613235.1 uncultured Zetaproteobacteria bacterium
AGACCAAATGAAATCACCTGCGACAGATAAGAAACAAAAAAGCCCGCAAACACATCAGTTTGCGGGCTTTATGGAACCCTATAGGATTCTTAGATGGTGCCGAAGACTGGAGTCGAACCAGCACGGACGAAGTCCACCACCCCCTCAAGATGGCGTGTCTACCAATTCCACCACTTCGGCATATCCGGCCCGCAGGCCGGAAACTATTGTACCCGCTTACTCGGCAGGCGGCAATGCATCGGCCGGCGCATCAGCCTTCAGCTTGGAAGGATCAAAGCCGGTATCCGGTGTTGCTGTTTTATCCTGTTGCTGCACCGGCACCTGCTGATCCACCACGGCACGCTCAACAAGAGAGCCAGCCTGCTGCTGTGAGAAAAATGCCAGCGTCAGGCTGGTCAGCATAAATGCTGCAGCCAGACCGCCGGTTACCTTGCCCAGAAACGAACCGGAACCACGACTGCCAAACAGCGTCTGTGCGCCACCGCCACCAAAGGATACGCCCATCTCGGCACCCTGGCCCTTCTGGATCAGCACCACACCGATCAGTAGCAACGCGATAATCACGTGCACAATTACAAGAACTGTTGTCATAAACTCTATACTCCTCAGCCAACTGCCCGCGCAGCCGCTTCGATAATCTGCATAAACGAATCCGCTTTCAAGCTGGCGCCGCCTACCAGCGCGCCTTCCACACCTTCGCAAGCCATCAATGCCTCGGCATTACCCGGGTTCACACTGCCGCCGTACAACACACGGCAATCGCGGCCCAGTCGCTGCAATTCCTCATGCACAAAAGCATGGGTCTCCACAACCTGCTCCGGCGTTGCCGTCTTGCCGGTGCCGATGGCCCAAACCGGCTCATAGGCCACGGTCAATGGCTTGTCGCCCTCAACTTCGGCCAGAATCGACAGCTGCTCTTTCAGCACATCGTTGGTCCTGCCCGCCTCACGCTCTTCCAGATGCTCGCCAACACACAGAATCGGCTCCAGGCCCGCATCCCAGGCTGCCTTTAGCTTCTTCAGAATCAGCGTATTATCCTCATGGATAATATCGCGACGCTCGGAATGACCGAGAATCACATAATGGCAGCCGGCATCACGCAACATCATCGGCGCAATGGAACCGGTAAAAGCACCCTTCGGCTCGCAATACACACTTTGCGCTCCCAGCCCCACGCCCTTTTCACTCAGCGGACGACTCATCGGATGCAGCAGTGTAAACGGCGGCATGATCACCACTTCCACCAGCTCCGGTGCGGGGTTGTCAGCCAGCTCCTCGATATATGCCATGGCCTCATCAAGCAAGCCGTTCATCTTCCAGTTGCCTGCGACCAGACAACGCTTGTCCCCGCTACTCATGACGACCTCCTAAGACCATTGCAAATGGGGGCGGAAGTGTAGAAAAAAACCGTCGCAAGGCAAGGAGAAATACCACCTTTTCCTCTGGCCGCATTCCTGCGCTAGGCTTGGTGCGATATGAAACATTCCGCCACATCGGCAAAAAAAGCACTGGGACAGCATTTCCTGCATGATCGCCATGCCATTGATCGCATTATCGGCATCATCCCGAAAGGCACTCGCGTCCTTGAAATCGGCCCTGGCCCCGGCGCCCTGACCGAACCGCTGCTGGCACGCACTGCTGCCCTGGCCGTGATCGAAAAGGATGACCGTTTTGCGGCACAATGGAAGGCCAAAGCTTCGGCAGGCGCGCCACTGACCGTCTTCCATGGCGATGTCATGCAGATACTGCCGCAAGCCGCCGAAGATTTCCGGCCACAATGGATTGCCGGCAACCTGCCCTACAACATCAGCGGCCCGTTAGCGGCCCTGCTGGCCGGCCTTGAAGTTGCCGGAGGCATGGTGCTGATGTATCAAAAGGAAGTGGCGCAACGCATTTGCGCCGGACCGGGCAGCAAGGTCTATGGTGGCCTGTCCGTATTGGTACGCCATTATTATGAACCATCCATCCTGCTCACACTGGCTCCGGGCGCCTTTGCACCGCCGCCGAAGGTTCATTCGGCCGTCGTCGTGCTCAGGCCGCACCGGCGACCTGCTCTCTGCCCGTTCCCGCTACTGCAACGTACGGTGCGTCATGGATTCCTGCATCGCCGCAAAACCATCGGCAATAATTTCAAAGGGCAGCTCGACGCTGCGCAGTGGCAGCATATCGGCATCTCGCCGCAATCGCGACCGGAACAACTGGATTATGCAGCATGGGCCCGACTGGCCGGCTGGTTCGCTGAACAAGGCTAAGCCTGCAACCAGTCGTCCAGCTTGCCGGCGCGTTCCAGCGCATACAGCTCATCGCAACCACCCACATGCCGGTCATTGATAAAGATTTGTGGAATCGTTCTGGCACCATTGCTGCGGCGCAGCATTTCCTCACGCCGTTCGGGCTCCTTTTGCACATCGTATTCGACAAATGCCAGGCCGCGCTTTTTCAACAACAGTTTCGCGCGCACGCAATAAGGGCAGAAATTGCCGGAATAGACTTCAATTTTATGTTTCAATCGTATGGACCTCCATGGGGTGTACGAGCCAGCGTCAGGGTATAAACCGGCCTGTGCAGCTGCCGCAATGCACGGGCAGCATGATACAGCGTGGCACCTGTCGTCTGAATATCATCCACCAGCCATATGCGCATCGCCTGATCAGCTGCCGATGCCCAATAGTCGGCATCCACGGCAAAAGCCTTACGCAGATTACACCGCCGTTCGGTTCCGGACAGGCTCGACTGCCGGGGCTGCTCGCCCTGGCGGTGCAACAGACGCCAGTCCCAGGCCGCGCCACTCATATCAGCCAGCCAGCGCGCCAGATTGGCTGTATGATGCTGGCCATGCCGACGCATACGCATCAGCGGCATGGGAATCGGCAACAGCAAATCACCCGGCGCAATAATGCCCTGAATACTTGGTCGGGCAACCGTTAACAGCCAGCGCACCGCATCATCACACCCCTGCAGCTTCCATTGCAGAATGGCCTGACGCACCGGACCACTGTATACAAACAGGCTCTCACTGCACTGCATCGGCAGCCTGCAGCGCAAACATCGGCCACACGGTCCCGGCGCCATGCCTGGCGGCAATGGCACACCGCATCGCTCACAATGCTCCTGCGGCCAAGGATGAATCTGCGCATGGCAGCGCGCACAGCAACCGCCTTCTTCCGGCAAGGACTGCTGACAGAACGGACAGGCCGGAGGAAACAGAACATGCCGCAACCGGTTAACCCCGGCCATGCATAACGTTGACAGACGCCGCATGCCAACCAGCATGCACGACATGCCGGACAGTCGCAACTGGTTTTCACCGACCCCCGCCCACAGACAGCGCAGCTTCGCTGCCTCGTCATGCCATGGCATAAACATGGTCATTCAGGGGCAAAGGCTGATCAATTTTGCCACCAATGATTATCTTGGCCTCAGCCTGCATGCCGATATCCGGCAGGCAGCTATGGAAACCCTGCGGCAGGGGCTGGGCAGCGGTGCATCGCGGCTGATCAGCGGTGACAACCCGCTATTCCATGAACTTGAACAACAACTGGCCGCATGGAAAGGCTATGAGGCATGCATGCTGGTCGGCTCCGGCATGCTGGCCAATATCGGTCTGCTGCCGGCCCTGGCCGGCCGGCACGACAGCATCCATGCCGACCGCCTGAATCATGCCTCGCTGGTCGATGGCGCACGGCTGTCCGGCAGCAAAGTAAAGCGCTTCCCGCATCGCGACATGACAGTGCTGGAACGGCAACTACAGCAGGATGTCTCACCACGTAAACTGATTGTCTCCGATGGCGTCTTCAGCATGGATGGCGATCAGGCCGACATCACCACGCTGATGTCGCTGGCCGAGCGTTTTGATGCCCTTCTGGTCATCGATGATGCACATGGCATCGGCACCCTGCCCGATCCGCGCGGCCTGACCGCACTGCACGACATTGCCGGCCACGCGCGACTGGTGGAAGTCGGCACCTTCGGCAAGGCGTTCGGTGGCTATGGTGCCTTCATTCTTGGCACCACTCCGCTGATCAACGGCCTGCGCCAACATCTGCGCACGATGATCTATTCGACGGCCATGCCACCGGCCATGGCACATGCCATGCTGGCTGCGCTGACACTGATCCGGCAAGGTGAACTGACGACAAGGTTGCAGCGGCATATTCGCCTGTTCCGCCAGGCCTGCGGCGCTCTTCCCCTGCTGCCTTCGGAGACAGCCATTCAGCCCCTCATTCTGGGCAGCGACGAACGTGCACTGAAGGCGTCCCGGCGACTGCGCGAAGCCGGCCTGTTCGTACCAGCCATTCGCCCGCCAACGGTACCCGAAGGCACGGCCCGTCTGCGCATCACCCTGTCGGCAGCCCATCAGGAACAACAGATCCTGCAACTGGCCGATGCCTTGCAGCAGGTAACGTCC
This sequence comes from uncultured Zetaproteobacteria bacterium, assembly GCA_964613235.1. Taxonomy (GTDB): domain Bacteria; phylum Pseudomonadota; class Zetaproteobacteria; order Mariprofundales; family Mariprofundaceae; genus J005. The sequence continues at coordinate 4,409 of CAZTGM010000010.1, forward strand.
GCATGAGTTCATGGCTGTTCGTGCATGGCTGGGGCCAGTCCCGGCAGATATGGCATCGCCAGATGGATGCCTTTCCCCAAGCAGCCTTCATCAATCTGCCCGGCCACGGTGGACGCGATGACCTTCCGTTTGAACAATGGACGAATGACCTTTCCATGCCGAAAGAACCAGCCATTCTTATCGGCTGGTCACTGGGCGGCATACTGGCCATGCAACTGGCATTGCAACAGCCCGAACGCATTCGCGCACTGGTACTGGTGGCCACAACACCGTGTTTTTGCCGACGTGATGACTGGGAACATGCCTGCCATGATAACGTGTTTGCCGGCTTCGAACAGGCCCTCGCCGCACAATCGCCCACATTGATGGGGCGCTTTTTCGCCCTGATGCTGCACGGCGATGCCATCTCGCGTCGGCAATATCAGCAGCTTGCCCGCACATCGATCAATCGTCAGCAACCGCCCACACCACATGCCCTGGCGGCAGGCCTACATATGCTCAGGGATACGGACCTCCGCTCCCAACTGCATACCATTCGTTGTCCGGTGCTGATCATGCACGGCATGCAGGATAGCATCATTCCGGTCGCTGCGGGCACCTGCCTGCAACAGCATCTACCCCGGGCCGAACTGCAAACATTCGCCCCCTGCGGCCATGCACCATTTCTGACGCATGCCGATACATTCAATCGTTCTCTGGAGGACTGGTGTCTGAACATATAACAACCCGCGCCGTACAACGAGCCTTCTCCCATGCCAGCGACAGCTACGATGCCCATGCCGTATTGCAGCGGGAAATCGGCGACCGTCTGCTGGCGCATATGGAGTTTACCAAAATCGAGCCTCGGCGCATTCTGGATATCGGCTGCGGCACCGGCTATTTCACACGCCTGCTGCGTAAAAAATTCCGTCGCGCCGAAATCACGGCTATCGATCTGTCACCGACCATGATTCAACAGGCCTGTACACAACAGCCACGTCGCCTGCCATGGCATGGCCAACATCATTATGCCGTGGCCGATGCCACGGCGCTGCCATTTGCCGCTGAACGTTTCGATCTCATCTGCTCCAATCTGGTCATGCAATGGGTGCCCGATCCGGCCACGATGATGCAGGAAATGCGCCGTGTGCTGGCACCGGGCGGACTGATACTGTTTTCCACTTTCGGGCGACGCACCCTGAGCGAACTGCGCCAGAGTCTGGCTGCCATCAATCCGGCCTATGCCGCCAGCGTACTCCCCTTTGCCGATGTCATGAGCCTCGGCGATGCGCTGATGGCACTGCCGGTCGAACTGCCGGTCACCGATTCAGACCTGTTTACCCTGACCTATCCCGATGTCATGTCGCTGATGCGCGAACTGAAGGGACTGGGCGCATCAGCATCGGCCATCAACCGGCCGCCGCAAGGCCTGTACGGCAGAAACATGATCCGTAAACTCGAACAGCATTACCATGCTCACCACCGCGCCGATGATGGTCGCGTACGGGCGACGTTCGAGGCCCTGTACGCACAAGCCTGGTACAAACAGGACCCCACTTTCCTCAATGACACGGTAATTCCCATTCAGGTCAGCGGCACATGAGCCGAATCATTTTCATTACCGCCACCGATACCGATGCTGGCAAAACCTATGTTACACTGGATGTGATCCGCCAGTTACGTGCAAAACATATGCGCGCACGGGCCATCAAACCCGTTGCCTGCGGCATCAATGCCCATGGCTGCTATGACGACCTCACAACCCTGCTCGAAGCCCAACAACTGGCGCAGGAGGATGATATCAACCGCTATCGCTTCGCCAGGGCCAGTGCTCCTGCACAGGCAGCAGCGGAAGAAGAGTGTTCACTCGATCCTGTCGCACTGACCCAGTGGTGTCACCGAAAAGCAGGCGATCAGGATATCCTGCTCATCGAAGGCATCGGCGGCCTGATGGTTCCGCTTGCCCCCCGTTATCTTCTCCATGACTGGATTCAGGATCTGCAGCCGGACGAGATATGGCTGGTTGCACGCTGCAGGCTTGGCGCCATCAATCATACGCTATTAACCCTGGACAAGCTGCAACAGACCGGACATGCACCTGCCCATATCATTCTCAATGCCGTCAAGACCGCAGAGACAACCTACCTGAAGGACATGCAACATGCGCTTGGCGCAGTTGCAGGCTGCGACAAAATTCATACACTGCGCACAGGGGAGTCGTTGAATGTGCGCGAATTTTTCGCGGAGGGAGAGCCATCTTGAACGTCCTGCTCATTGATGATGAGGAAACGATGCATGAAATCATGAGCGCCTTTCTGCGTCGTTATGCCCAGGAAACCGGCAGCAAGATAAATATCACCTGCGTAGCCGACCCCGTCAAAGGACTGTTCGAGGCTACAGCCAATGGCGACGATTACGACCTGATCCTGCTGGATATCCGCATGCCCAAACTTACCGGCGATGAAATCTATAACAGTATCGCACATATCAAACCGGAACTGCTGGATCGCGTGCTGTTTGTAACCGGCTACCGCCAGGACCTGCACGGGCGCTTTCCGGAGCATACGCTGCGTATTCTGGACAAGCCGTTTCGCTATGCCCTGTTAGCTGAAATCCTGAACGACATCCTTCATCAAAGCTGATTCAACACCCACCGCAGCTTGGGGCCAACACTGCCGGCGCACAACCGAATGCCAGCAACATCGCCATCATCGGTGCACCCGAATTGATCCTGCCCTGATGCACCATGGCCATGGCTTCCTTACGTCCGACCCAGCACAAACGAATATCCTCCTGCTCATCCACCTGACCGCCACCCGGGCCACTCGGCCGGTTTTTATCCACCTCGCCGAGAAACAGAAACAGACGCTCCGATGAACCGCCTGGCGTGGCATAATAGTGACCCAGCGGCAACAGGCGCTGCGGACGATAGCCCGCCTCTTCCTCGCATTCCCGCATCGCCGTCATTTCCAGCGACTCTCCCGCATCGACAATGCCGGCCACGATCTCGGTCAGCCAAGGATTCTCACCGCGCACCGCTGGCCCGATACGAAACTGTTCCAGCAACAACACCTCGTCATATTGCGGATCATAAAGTAACACGGCCACAGCATCCCCTCGCTCCAGATGCTCGCGGGTGATGCGCTGCCAGCCACCAGCGACGGTCTCATGCTCCACGGTATAGGCATCAATCTGAAAAAAGCCGTGGTACAAGGGCTTTTTATCAATCATCCGGTACTTCATTCCTCGCTCCTGCAAAACTGGGACTTCACGGCCAGTATCCTGCAATGCTACACTGAGGGCCATGAAAATTCTGGTTGTGGAAGATGAAGAGCGTGTCGCCCATTTCATTCAGAAAGGGCTGAAGGAAGAAGGCCATGCCGTCGATGTATCCTACGATGGTGAAGATGGTGAATTCCTTGGAGAAATCAACGAATACGATCTGATTATTCTGGATCTGATGTTGCCCAAAAAGAATGGCATCACCGTCTGCCGTGAACTGCGCGAACGTGGCGTGGCCACGCCCGTGCTGATGCTGACCGCGCGCGACAGTGTTGAAGACAAGGTGCGCGGCCTGGATGCCGGTGCCGATGATTACCTGCCCAAACCCTTCGCATTCGAAGAATTGCTGGCGCGCGTGCGTGCACTATTGCGTCGCCAGTCGGAAAGCAAATCGCCGATTCTCAAGGTTGCCGATCTCGAACTGGACCCGATCAGCCGCCGTGCCTCCCGGGCCGGCAAAAACATTCGCCTGACAACCAAGGAATACGCCTTGCTGGAATATCTGATGCGTAATCCCGGCAAGGTCCTCTCGCGCACACTGATCGGCGAACATGTCTGGGACATGAACTTTGACCCGGAAAGCAATGTTATCGATGTCTATGTCAGCCATCTGCGCAACAAGGTAGACAAGGGTTTTGACACGCCTCTGATCCATACGCTAAGGGGGCAGGGCTATATCCTGACGGACGATGCGCCGCCAGGCTGATGCCAAACCGATCCGCACACCGAATGGACTGAGAGGCCGACGCTGGCAAGCCTGAACCCATTATCCATCTATTACTGGATTCGCTCCAATATCTTCCGCACCTTCCGCGGCAGGTTGGCCATGCTGTTTGTGGCCATCGAATTCGGCATTCTCATGCTCTCCGCCATCCTGCTGTACGGCGCATTAGCGCATCGCGTCAATCAGGATGTGGATGATGAACTGATGCAACAGGCAACACTGATTGTAAACCGGCTGGAGAATTCCCATTTTTATTCCTGGTCCAGTCACCTGAACACATTCGCCCGCCATTTTCAGGGACCGATGGAACTGGTCAGCATCAACGGGCTGGTGCTGTTCACATCCAACCATACCCTCATTGAGCATGGCGGCAATAATGTCAGTCAGGCACTGGCACGTGCCTTCGGGCAGAACCAGATCAGCTTCACCTCAACCCAGTCGTTATTGCAAAAAAGCAACATCCGCATCATTGCCATGCCCATTCATCTGGGCGGTGAGGTTTCCGCCGTAATCCTGCTGGGCAAAAGTACATCGGATATCAGTGCCATCTTCCGCCTGATGTTCATTATCGGCGGGATTCTTGGTCTGGCCATGATGATCCTCAGTGCGCTGGCTGGTTACTTCATGGCCAAAAAGGCGCTGGATCCGATTCAGGAGATATCGTCAACGGCCCGTGCCGTCGCCGCCGGCGATTTGTCGCGTCGTCTGGAATCCAAATCGCAGGACAAGGAAATCCGTTTCCTGGTTCATGTGCTGAACAAGATGTTCGAGGACCTAGAAGCCAGTTTCCGTGCCCAGCGCCGCTTTACGGCCGATGCCTCGCACGAACTGCGCCTGCCCCTGACCATCCTCAAGGGTGAAATCGAGGTGGCCCTGCGCCATCCGCGCAGCCGCGAGGAATACGAACATATCCTTCGCCAGCAACTGGAAACGATCGAACGCATGCAGCGCATCGTCAACGACCTGCTGACCCTGGCCCGTGCCGATGCCGGCCAGCTGGAGCTGATTCAGGAACCTGTCGATTTATCCCTGTTGCTGAGAGAAGTCGGCCAGCAACATCTGATCCTGTTTGCCAGCCAGCATATCACGCTGAATATGGATATCACCGAAGGCATGGAAATCATCGGTGATGCCGCGCATCTGGAACGCGTCCTGCTCAATCTGCTGAATAACGCCTATAAATATGCACCGGAACATTCCACCATCACACTGTCCGGCCATGTCGATCAGGAACAACGGGCGGTCATCAGTATCCGCGATGAAGGCCCGGGTATTCCACCTGAACAACAGGCGCTTCTGTTTGACCGTTTCTATCGTGCCGACGATGCCCGCTGTCGGAAGGAAGGTGAAGGCGCAGGCCTGGGCCTGTCCATTTGCAAACGCATTGTCGATGCGCATGGCGGCAGCATCATGGTACAAAGTACACCGGGGGAAGGAGCAACCTTTATCGTCCGCCTGCCACTGGCCGGCCCCGACCCCGCGCATTCGCAACGCCTGCATTCCGTGCTGGATACAGCATGAAAAACGGCGTCGGGCGAAAAGCCCGACGCCGTTCACATGAACATGATCCGCTGTTATTTTCCAGTCAGCCGGGGGAATGCCACCTTCCAGATATGGAAGCCGGATGTACTGCCGCGCACCTGATGAAAGGCCCGCTCTTCCGACGATATCTTACGATCGGAATGAAAATAGACATACCCGTCACGAGCCACTGTCGGCGCTCCATCGCGTGCCGCGTCTTCCGTCAAACGAACCAGATTGCGCCCATCTCTGGTAATGGCCCATACATCCCAGTTGCTCTTATGCTGATGGCGCATATCCGCACCCCCCCGATTGGAGGTAAACACAATCCACTTGCCATCCGGGCTCCACGATGGTTGCGCATCGATACTGCGATCATCCGTTAGCTGCACTAGACCGGAGCCATCAGTACGCATCATGAACAAATGCCGACTGCGACCAGCCGCCATCGAGAATACCACCCACTGTCCATCCGGTGACACATCCGGATTACTGCCTTCACTGAGCACATGATCCAGCCCCTTGCTGTCGATATGCACAATACTCGACTTGAACCCCTTGATATCCCAGTTCTCGAAGCCGTCACGATGGGAAGACGATCTATGCGTACCCGCCGCACGGCTACCTTCCAGGCGAACCGCCAGAACTGAACCATCCGGCAATACCTTCACCTGGGTTAAATTACCATACAGACGCTGCAGACGACGCACCACGCCCTGACCATTGGCTGCCTTGACCCACAAACCAAGGCCACCGGCCCTGCCGGAAAGAAAACTGACCTCACGCTCATTGTACCAGGCAATGGAATCGGCAGCATGGACATCATCACTGACCACATTCAACGGGTCACCATTCTCCGTCAGCCGCCTCGAAACCAGCAAGTTCCGATGCTTACTGACAGCTACCAGCAGATATTTCCCGTCCGGAGAAACTTTCGGATACATCTCCTGCTGACCTGGTTCCAGTGTCAGCAGTTCAGCTCCGTCCGACACCTTTTTGTCTCCGGCAGATGAAGGCGGCTGTACCGACTCCAGCCAGTCCAGAAGATTTTCAGCCTGCGCCGGAAGACTCACGGCAAACAGCGCAATCACTAAGCACAGGGAACGTTTCATAAGCATCTCCATATCAACGAATCGTTACTTGCCAGATCGACCATGTGCCGCCACCGGCTTCACGAGTGGAGTGGAACAGGATTGTCGACTGGTCTTTCCAGGTCGGGCCGCCGTCAATGGCATGGCGACTGTTGGTGACACGTTGCACATTCAGCGTTTTCAGATCGAGCACATAAATCGACATGCCGCGAGGGTCGCCCTTACGGTCACGGTTAGAAATAAATGCTAGCCTTGAACCGTCCGGACTCCATGCCGGCTCGAGATCCGCATACGGACTGCTCGTCAACTGAACCAGGTCGCTGCCATCGACATCCTGCAGCCACAAATCGTAATTGCCGTTATTTTCCCGCACAAATACGATCCGCCGCCCATCCGGCGACACCACACCGTCAAAGGCATTGGGAATCATCGTTAGCTGGCTACTTTTGCGATCAAAGATAAACTGCGCAGGCTGCTTGAATTTCTGATGCTGCCCCGTCTTTGTCGCCGCATATCCCACCTTCCAGCGATACAGGTTTGAATTATAAATACGCCAATCCTGACCATACAATTCGATATGCGGTACCTGGCCAAACTCATTCAGCAGCTGATTGTATCGATTCTTCTCGAAAGTTGAATCAAAGGTCCAGAATCGTCCGTCAGGCGATGCTTTCAGATGATGCGGCGCCAACGCGCCACGAAACGTCAGCATATTGGCAATGGCCACATGTCCGTCACCCTGTGACTGCTTCATCCAGGCCGAAATCGGTCCCAGCCGGCTACTGACATAACCAATCGCACCATCTTTCGTGGCTGCACCAAAACGAACGGCCTCACCCAGAAATTGCGGCTGAATCATACGACCATCCAAGCGGGGCGAACGCCTTGAAGTCTGTACAACACTGTAGCCCTTGCTGTCTTTGCGGTTATACACCAGAAAATCTCCGGCAACAGATGGATAAACCAGATCCGCATGCTTGTCCGATAATACCGGCTGCACCGGAAAGAGAGGTGCCTCCTGCTGATGAAAACCGGCGGCATTCGCCTGCCATGAAAATACCAGCACGCATGCTGCCAATAAAGCTGAAAATCTCATTGATCCAAATCTCCTTTTCCATTTTGGATGGCCGTTCAACAACAGCACCTGGGCGGTATTATTTCGATGCACATCTTCAATCACGATGAACCCATGATGAAGGCTTATTCATGATTGCGCGGATGTTAAGTATGTCCAAAGCCATACCACCTGAAAAGGGGTGAAATTTTCTCCGGGAACGGATAGCGTGCGCCACCTTTTTATCTTTATGGAATTGTTTGGAGGAATTAAACATGGCCCTGAATGTCTATTATGACAAGGATGCGGACCTTGCCATCATTCGCAATAAAAAAGTCGTTATTATTGGTTATGGCTCGCAGGGTCATGCGCATGCCAACAATCTGAAAGACTCGGGCGTTGATGTGACCGTCGCCCTGCGCCCGGGCTCGGCCTCCGCAGCCAAGGCCGAAGCTGCCGGTCTGCCGGTCAAGACCGTTGAAGAAGCCATCGTCGATGCCGACCTGGTCATGGTGCTGACGCCCGATGAATTCCAGGCACAGCTGTATAACGACCAGCTCAAACCCAACCTGAAGCAGGGTGCCACACTGGCATTTGCCCATGGCTTTGCCATTCACTACAACCAGATCGTACCACGTAGCGATCTTAACGTCATCATGATTGCGCCCAAAGCACCGGGACACACCGTACGTTCCGAATTCGTCAAGGGTGGCGGCATTCCGGATCTGATTGCCATTCATCAGGATGCCAGTGGTGATGCCAAGGAAATCGCCCTGTCCTATGCCTCGGCCATCGGCGGTGGCCGTACGGGCATCATCGAAACAACCTTCAAGGATGAAACGGAAACCGACCTGTTCGGCGAACAGGCTGTACTGTGTGGCGGCTGTGTGGAGCTGGTCAAGGCCGGCTTTGAAACGCTGGTAGAAGCCGGCTATGCACCGGAAATGGCCTATTTCGAATGCCTGCATGAACTGAAGCTCATCGTCGACCTGATGTATGAGGGTGGCATCGCCAACATGAATTATTCGATTTCCAATAATGCGGAATACGGCGAATACGTCACTGGCCCCAAAGTCATCAATGACGAATCGCGCAAGGCCATGCGCGAGGCACTGCATCGCATCCAGACCGGTGAATATGCCAAACAGTTTATTCTGGAAGGCGCCACCAATTATCCGTCCATGACGGCCTATCGCCGCCTGAATGCCGCGCATCCGATTGAGCAGGTGGGCGAACGCCTGCGTGGCATGATGCCGTGGATCAAAAAGATCGTCGATAAATCGAAAAACTGAATCGCAACATCAACGTAAAAGGGCGCTTTTGGCGCCCTTTTTTATTTACATCTTGTAGCGCCGCTGCAAATCGCGCCGGATATCGCGCTCTTTCAGCGCCTGCCGCTTATCGTGCATCTTCTTGCCACGTGCCAAACCGATTTCCAGCTTGGCGTAACCGCGCTCGTTGAAATACAGCTTCAAAGGCACCAGTGCCAGTCCCTTTTCCTTGAGCTTGCCTATCAGGCGCTGAATCTCGCGCTTGTGCAGCAGCAATTGCCGGGAACGAGCCGGCTCTTTCGGATTATGCATGGCTGCAGGCTTGTACGGACTGATATGGCAACCGATGAGCAACACTCGTCCGTTGCGAACAATACAATGCGCTTCAGCCAGATTGACTTGCCCTGCCCGCACCGATTTTACCTCCGGACCGGTCAGTATGATACCGGCCTCAAAGGTTTCCAGAATATGATATTCATGGCGTGCACGCCGATTGATAATGGCCATGCGCAGATGCTATCGAACATGAGCACACCTTGCACAACAAAAAAGGCGGCCCGTTCGGACCGCCTTTTCACACACTCAGTTGCTGATTACTTGAGCTGCTCTTCGAACCAGGCGCGAACTTCCGCCTTCTTCTCATCATTCAGCTTACGATATTTCTTCAGCTGACCTTTCATCGTGTTTTTCTTGCTGGCAAATTCAGCCACTTTTGGCTCCAGCGGGGCATCCGAATTCAGGAATTCGAATACGGCATCAACGGAACCATAGGCAGCTACGATCTTTTCAAAAGCCGGGCCTACCTTGTCCTTGTGGCCTGAGTGGCAGCTTTTACAGAACACGCCTGCATTGGCAGTCATGGCGCCACCGAGCAGTACTGCTGTTGCCGCTGCGGCAATCATCATCTTTTTCATAAAACATCCTCCTCTCGAGATTGGGGTTGACTTGCTAATCAAATTGATCGGCACTGTCAACTATAGGCAGGCGCCGTCCAGTGCATAGAGGAAATCCATGCACCGGACAGGGGGAAAATCTGCACCCGCACGATTATTTCGCCGTAATCGTCAGGCCCTGGGCACCTGCATCGACGAACAACCGGCTGCCCGGCCTCAGCTGGCCACCAATGATCTGCCGTGCCAGCGGCGTCTCCACATACTGCTGGATAAAGCGCTTCAGGGGCCTTGCACCGAACACCGCATCGTAGCCCTTGTCGGCAATCCAGCGGCGCGCTGCATCGCTGACTTCAAGTTCCAGATGCTGTTCAACCAGCCGCTGTTTCAGCTCGGCCAGGAACAGATCAACAACCTGCACGATATCCTTCTCCGTTAACGGCTTGAACAGCACCGTATCATCCACGCGGTTAAGAAATTCCGGCCGGAAATGACCGCGCAAAGCCGCCATGACCTGCGCCCGTGCATCCGCCGAAATATGGCCTTCGGCATCAATGCCTTCGAGCAGGTATTCGCTGCCGATGTTACTAGTCATGATGACAATAACATTGCGGAAGCTGACCGTACGGCCATGGCTATCGGTCAGACGGCCATCGTCCAGCAACTGCAGCAGGATATTGAACACATCGGCATGTGCCTTTTCCACTTCATCAAGCAGCAGCACACAATACGGTTTACGCCGCACAGCCTCGGTCAACTGGCCACCTTCTTCAAAACCGACATAACCCGGCGGTGCGCCGACCAGGCGTGATACCGTATGTTTCTCCATATATTCACTCATATCGATGCGAACCATGTTTTCCTCGGTATCAAACAACGTTCGTGCCAACGTTCGTGCCAGCTCCGTCTTGCCCACGCCCGTCGGGCCGAGGAACAGGAACGAACCAACCGGCCGCTTCGTATCCTTGATGCCCGCACGTGCACGCAGTACGGCATCAGCCACGGCTTGCACGGCTTCATCCTGACCAATGACCCGCTCATGCAGCACGTCCTCCAGACGCAACAGCTTTTCACGCTCACCTTCCATCAGGCGCGTGACCGGAATGCCGGTCCAGCGAGCCACGACCTCGGCAATCTCCTCCTCGGTCACCTCTTCGCGCAGCAGAGCTTTCTCTTCAGCCTTCGCCTCAACCTCCTGCAACTGCTTCTCCAGTTCCGGCAAGGTACCGTAACGCAACTCAGCCACACGATTCAGATCATAGCTCCGCTCGGCCTCTTCGATATCGCGCCGCACTTTCTCAATCTGCTCACGCAAGGCCTGCACCTGCGCAATGGCACCTTTCTCCTTTTCCCATTGCGCACGCATGACATCCCGGCACTCTTTCAGATCTGCCAGCTCCTGCTGCAAGGCTTTCAGACGTTCGGCGCTGGCCTTGTCCTTCTCCTTTTTCAGCGCTGTTTCCTCGATTTCCAGCCGCATGACGCGACGGGTGATTTCATCCAGTTCGGCAGGCATGGAATCCATTTCCGTCCGAATGGAGGCGCATGCCTCATCTACAAGATCGATAGCCTTGTCCGGCAGGAAACGATCGGAAATATAGCGATCCGACAATACGGCTGCGGCCACCAGCGCCGCATCCGCGATGCGCACGCCATGATGCAATTCGAAACGCTCGCGCAATCCGCGCAGAATCGAGATTGAATCCTCGACATCCGGCGCATCGACGATAACCGGCTGGAAACGCCGCTCCAGCGCCGCATCCTTTTCGATATACTGGCGATATTCGTCCAGCGTCGTGGCTCCGATACAGTGCAACTCACCACGCGCCAGCATCGGCTTGAGCATATTACCGGCATCGGATGAGCCTTCGGTCTTGCCGGCACCGACAATCGTATGCAATTCATCAATAAACAGAATGATGCGCCCTTCCGCCTCGCGGATTTCCTTCAACACGGCTTTTAAGCGTTCCTCAAACTCACCTCGATATTTGGCACCAGCCATCAGGGCCGTCATATCCAGTGCAAAAATTGTCCGATCTTTCAAACCTTCGGGCACATCACCGGATACAATGCGCTGCGCCAGGCCTTCGGCGATGGCTGTTTTTCCCACACCCGGCTCACCGATTAATACGGGGTTGTTTTTCGTCTTGCGTGAGAGAATGCGAATGACGGATCGAATCTCGCTGTCACGTCCGATGACCGGATCCAGCTTGCCGCTGCGTGCCAGCTCGACCAGGTCGGAACCATATTTCTGCAAGGCTTCGTACTGGGACTCCGGAGTATCCGTCGTCACCCGCTGATGTCCACGCACCTTTTCCAGTGCCTGCATGAACGACTCACGCGACAGGCCCAGCTCTGACAATATGCGTCCGGCATCCGTGCCATGCCCTTCGGTAATCAGCGCGAGCAACAAGTGCTCCACGGAAACATATTCATCGCCCAGTATTCTGGCTTCCTCTTCGGCACGGACAAACAACTGCTGCAGACGCTGGGTAATATAAATCTTGCCGGCTTCCACGCCGCCGCCGCTGACCCGTGGCCGCCTGGCCAGAGCCTCCTGTACGCGTGCCTTAAGCACATCAACGGACAATCCTGCCTGTTCAACCAAACGGGGCGCCAGCCCGTCCTCCTGAACCAACAGTTCCATCAGCAGGTGCTCACCATCCACCTCCTGATGCTGTAATTTCACCGCCAGCGACTGACTTGCCGTAATGGCCTCACGCACCTTCTGCGTTAGCCTGTTCATATCCTGCATATCCATGCCTCCATCGTTATCTCACAGCACATGTATGGGGTCGACAGCACGGGTTTGCAAGCCCCTACTGCAAAAGCATGGCAACCATATGTATCAGGTTTTTGTAATGGTAAGGTTTGTACACGAAGCCGACACGATGTTCCAGGCCAAGGGCAGTAGCCGCCTCAGTCCGGGGGTGTCCGCTGGAAATGATGATGGGCAATGCCGGCTTGCGTTGACGCATGATGGCAAAAACTTCTTCGCCACGCATACCCGGCATGCTGATGTCCAGAATCACCAGGTCGATCTCGTCCGGATGTTTGTCCAGCAGTGCCAGGGCATGTTTGCCATCCTCAGCCAACAGCACGCGCATGCCGGCATGCTCGAGCATACCACTGGCAACCCGACGCACAGCAGCTTCATCGTCCACAATCAGCACTGTACCTGACAACGGCGGTGCTTCGACCACTGTGTCGGCTTCATCATCCGGCCTGCTCCGTGATATCCTGGCCATCTCCTGCGCGCGCGGCAGATACACGCAGAAGCTGCTGCCTTCCCCCGGCTCACTCTGTAGCTGAATACGACCACCATGTTGTTTGACAATGCCCATCAGCGCCGACAGGCCCAGCCCCGTCCCCTCGGACTTGGTGGTAAAAAACGGATCGAACAAATGATCTCGAATCTCCGGCGCAATACCGCAACCATCATCTGCCACTTCAAAAAACACATATTCGCCGGCCCTCACTTCACCACCATCATAAGGCGGCATCTGCTGAATATCTTCACGCTCCAGCAGCGTTTTGCCGGTGCGCAAACGCACCGTTCCGGGTTGTCCCAGCAGAGCATCGGAGGCATTCGCTATCAAATTCATGACGATCTGCCCTAACTGGCTGGCATCACCCATCACAAAACAGGGCTCCTTTGACAGCTCGCATTGCAACCTGGCCTGTTTGCTGATCACCGTACGCATCAAGGATGCCATATTTTCCAGAAGGGCGTTGATTTCCACACACTCCACAGCCACCTTGCCACGTCCGGCATAGGCCAGCAATTGTCGTACCAGTTGTGAACCTTTCTGTGCCGACTGCATGATCTGTTGCAAATGCGCCTGCATTTCCTGCGGCCGTTGCAAATCCATCATGGCCAGTTCCGCACTGCCCATCACGCCAACCAGCAAATTATTGAAATCATGTGCGATCCCCCCTGCCAGCAGGCCGATACTTTCCATTTTCTGCGCCTGCTGAAACTGAGCCGTCAGCTCCTCCTTCTCCTGCTCCGCTTTTTTGATGTCGCTGATATCGCGCACCACACCCTCAACGCCGATGATTTCCCCATCATCGTCATAACAATAATGTGAACTGGCAGAAACCCAGAACACATGGCCGTCCTTATGCCGCAGCCTGGTTTCAAAATTTGACACCGAACCACCGCCCAGCCGCAAGGCATCCAGAAACATCTTGCGGCCGTCGGAATCGGCATACCATTCGTCCAGATTCGTACCGACAATCTCGCCGACAGAAACACCCAGAAGAGAGGACACCGATGGTGAAGCAAACACGATGATGCCCTCTGTATCCGCCCGATAAAACGTATCCTGCATATTGTCAAAAATGACTTCCAGCTCGGCGCGTGCCTTGCGCGCAGCCTCTTCCGCCAGATACCGTTGCGCCACATCACGCACATTGCCCTCAATGCCAATAACCTGGCCCCGCCCGTCAACAATGTACTGGGAACTGGCCTCAGCCCACAGGATGCTGCCATCCTTGCAACGCAGGCGCATTTTGTAATTGTCCACGCGCCCGCCATTGGCATCAAGTGCCTGCAGAAAGCGTAACCGGCCATCCTTATCCGCATACAGCTGACTCAGCGGCACGCCGATCAGCTCCTCGCGAGCATAACCCATCTTTTCCTTTACCGTCGCTGAAATCCATTGCACCTTGCCCGCCGCATCAGCGCGGTAATATACATCCTGCATGCGATCAAGAATGCGCTCAAACTCAACACTGGCCTCCTGCAGTTGTTGCGTTCGGCTGCGCACCTGACGACGCAACAGAATCGAATAGACCGCCAACAACAGCGCGAAACCAAATACCGCAATAATCGTCACAATAGCGCGATACTCATACAGTACCTGGCGCAGGCTGGTGCTGGGATAATAAAGGAACCGATCCCAGTCAATCCCTGGCACGCTGAAACCGGAAGCAGCAAAGGCCTCGGCAATATGTTGCCAACGATGCCTGTTGGACAAGCCAATGGGAACTACATCGGGAACCATGAGCGAACGAATGCTCTTGCCCTCAAAGCGCAGATACTCCCGCGATTTATGCTGGGTATTATAGCGATCAAGAATCAGCGCCACGGCTTCATCGATATGATCCAGCGCATAGCTCCAACCCTTCAGCGTGGCACGCCGGAATGCTTCGGCACGCGCCGCATGAAACGCCAACTCACGTTCGGTCGTTACCAGCACATCACCGTAAAAATCAATGCCGATATCGCGTGGCCGGAACATACGATAGGCAATACCACGTTGCGCCAGCAGAAATTCTTCATTGCTACTGTAGCCGGGAAATGCATCAGTTTTACCTGCAATAAGATCATCAATACTTCCAATAGGCTGCCGCTCGAAATCCCCTGCACGCACACCATAATGGTTAAGCAACGTCTGCACCTCAACTGTCATATAGCCCTTCTGCATCATGACCCTGCGCCCCTTAAGGTCAGCCGGCGTAGCGATATCGTCGCGTGTGTAAATCACCTGCGGCGAATGCTGGAAGATGCTGGCCAGCACAATCAGCGGCTTGCCTTCTCCCCGATAAAGCAGAACGCCACTATCCGCAATGCTGTATTCCGCCTTCCCGGCCAACAGCATATCCACGGGCGCGAGGCCCGGGCCTCCTTCCAGCAACTGAACATTCAGCCCTTCCTGTCGGTAAAACCCTTTCTCCAGTGCCATGTATAGCCCGGCAAACTGGAACTGATGCTTCCATTTCAACTGCACGCGCACCGTTTCCAGATGTTCGGCCACTGCCGTACATGGCCATACGGCGACCCACAGCAACAACAGGGTACAAACAGGCCTCCGCCACAGGGACTTCACTGCCTTCGTCTCTGCAGGCACCGCTCAGCGGCAGCAATCAATTCCTGCATGCGGAAAGGCTTGCGCACAAACAATGCACCCTGCCGCTGCACATACTGTACACCTGCCACCTCGCCATAGCCACTGCAGATAATGGTTGGCGGCGGAGTACTACGGCTGGCCATGGTCTCATACACGCGATCACCATTCATATCCGGCAAGGTAAAGTCCAGCACCAGCAAATCAATCGCTCCCCGCTCCTCCTGCATAACCCTCAAGGCAGCAGCACCATCCTCCGCCTCAACTACCTGCAAACCGACTGCCTCAAGCATTTTCCGTGCAACAGCCCGCACGATATCCTCATCATCCACCAATAACGCCTTGCCTCGCAAAACAGGCAGGGGTGTTGCATGCTGTGCCGTGACCTGTTGCGCGGACTGAGATGCAGACGCACCCTCTTCCGACCCGCAGGAAACGGGGAACCATAACGTAAAGGCGCAACCTTCACCCTTTCTGCTTTGCACCTCTACCGCACCATACATGCTGCGCATGACGCCGGCCACGGCAGCCAGCCCCAGACCGGATCCTGCCTCCTTGGTTGTAAAAAACGGATCAAACACTTTATCAAGCAATGCCGCATCCATACCCCTGCCATTGTCCTCGATTCGCAGATAAACAAATGACCCTTCGCGCTGATGATCACCGATGGCATCCAGAGTTATCGACGGCGGAAGAGGACCCTCTTGTATGCCTGTACGGATATGGATAATACACGTACGCCCCGGTACGGCCGCCTCCCTTGCATTAACGACAATATTTAACAGCACCTGTTCCAGCTGCCTCGGATCCCCCTCGATCGGCAGCACCGAGGTATCGGTATCGAGAACCAGGTGTGCATCCTCTCCGGCAACAGATGCAATCGCCGGGCGAATATCAGCCAGAAACGTATTCAGATGAATGCTTCCATGTTCCCAGCCTCCCTTGCCGGCAAACGTCAACAACTGACGGACAAGGCCAGCCCCGCGTTGCGCGGATTTCAACATTTCGCCCAGTTGTCGCTGGCGTCCATGATTTTTATCCGCCTCATCCAGCATTAACAGCTCGATATTGCCCATAATCCCAACCAGCAGGTTGTTGAAATCATGGGCCACACCACCCGCCAGAACACCGATGCTTTCCAAACGCTGGGCATGTTGCAAATGTTGAAACTGTTTACTGACAGCCTCCTGCAACAACTCCAGCAAGCACTGGTAATACACAACCGCTACGATAACCAAAGCCAAGCAAGCCAGTGTAGAGGCAAGGAAAATATCATTGGCGATATATATCCCCATCTGGCGACATAACAGATACTCCAGCGCCACCAGCAACAGAAAAGCGCCCGACCACCACATCCCTTCCCGGCGACCCAGGCCAAAAAACGTCACCAGTGGAAAAACCGGAAACCATATCGATACCAATACGCTCATCGGAATGGTCGCCATAAACCATATCAGAAACCCTACAATAGCAGCGCGTGTAACCGGGTGCACACGTCCGCTAAAACGCATATACGCCGCGCCACATAGAAGAAACAGGGCAAATATCACATTGGCAACGGCCAGGGCATGCAAGCCTGCAAAATAATCGACCGGCGCAAAAGACAGCAGGAACAGCGCGCCAATGATCAGCAGCGTCATGGTGAACCGGCGGCGAAACTGTTCCTGGAATTGCCCGGACGGGTCGATCGGACGGGACATAAAATGAAACGGTGATTTCATCGCAGTTCCACCACGTAGACGGAAATTTTGGCTGTCAGCGCAGGATTGGAATTGGCAATTTCGACAATCAAATCATCCTTGCCCGATCGATTGGGGAAGGTGATCTGAAATTCATGATTCTCCAAACGATAACTACGCCGCTGAACCACTTCCTGTTCATGCTCCTCGCGCACTCGCAACACCCGGAATGTCAGCGGCCCCATTGCATCTGATAACAATGTCACTTCATACGTGCCCGGCCGGTCAGGCATATCAAAAAATTCACGCAACTTCTGATAGGGTGGCACATTTACATCGCGATAATATAGATAGTCATTGAACTCTTCAGCCTGCGCGCTGCCCACCGTGCTGCATATGATGGCGAGCAACAGCAACCAGCCACGCCATTTCATTCCGCATCCCCGGTATCGATGGCATATTTGTCGCACAGATAGCGCATCTTGTCCTTAGCCCGATCACCAAACCCCAGCCAGCGTCCGGCTCTCGCCTTGATATGCTGGTTTCGTTCCAGTGCAGTTAATACCAGTTGTTTTTCAAACATCGCTACGGCCTTCTCGGCCTGCACACCCGATTCCGGCAGTTGCTCAAACCATTGCTGTAGCGGATCGGCATGACTCTGCTGCGGGCCGGACAAGGATGGTAGCGAATCCACAACATCGCCGCGCGCCAACACGACAGCACGCTCAATGACATTCTCCAGCTCCCGCACATTGCCCGGCCAACTGTAACGCTGCATGGCCTCAATCACCTCATCACTCAGCCTCAAATCCACCTTACCGCAAGCCACCGCCTTGCGCAGCAGAATCGCCTGTGCCATTTCCGGCAAATCCTCCAAATGCTCGCGCAACGGCGGCACATTGATCTCGACGACATGGATGCGATAATACAGATCGTCCCTGAATTTCCCGTCTGCCACCAGTTGCTCCAGATCTTCTCGCGTTGAACAGAGCAGACGCACATCCGAATGAATCGTCGCCTCACCACCCAAACGACTGAATTCGGACGTTTCAATAGCGCGCAGCAACTTGGCCTGTACCGCCAGAGGCAAGCCGGCCACTTCGTCAAGAAACAGCGTGCCGCCACTGGCCAGCTCAAACCAGCCCAACTTGCGTCGCGTAGCACCAGCAAACGCACCTTTTTCATAGCCGAACAATTCAGCCTCCAGGTTTTCGGCACTGACTGCCGCACAATTAATGGCGATAAACGGCCCCGCACTGCGACTGCTGGCCGCATGCAAATGCCGCGCCACCAGTTCCTTGCCGGTGCCGGTTTCACCACGAATCAGCACCGTGGAGGGCGTCGGCGCCACCTGTTCAACCATGTTCTTTAACGCCCGGATAGCCTGTGAACTGCCCAGAATCTCATCATTGACCTGCGCCTCCAGCAGGCGCCGCATCTCCCGTTCACGCAGGGCCTTCAGACGAGCCGCAACCGCCCGGTCAATGGTTTCCTTGACCTCATCGGGATCAAACGGCTTGCCGAAAAAATCCAATGCGCCCAGCTTACGCGCTGTCGCGGCAATGGCCCGCTCATCATGCCCGGTAATCACCACAACAGGGGTATCCGGACTTTCCTGGCGCAGGCGTTGCAAATAGCCCAAGCCGATTTCCGGATTATCCGGTTCCGGGGGCAGTGCCAAATCCAGTACTACCAGGTCAATGCGCCGTTCGCCCAGCATACGATCGGCAGCATCAAGGTCCCCCGCTTCAAATACCTGATACTCATGCTTGAGCAGCAACTTGAGATTCAGGCGGTTGATCTCGTTATCGTCCACAACAAGAATACTCTGTTGCATCATCCATCCCCCTGCTTCGGCGCATCACCACACACCGTTGTCTCATGTTCCACACTCCATAGCGGCAGATCAAGAATAAAGGTGGAACCTTTGCCCTCTCCCGCGCTATGTGCCGTAATGTTTCCGCCATGCGCCAGCATAATTCGGCGACTCAGATACAGCCCGATGCCCAGGCCATGGTCCTTGCTGGTGCTGAACAGGTGAAACAACCGCTGTTGCAAAAAATCACGGGGAATTCCGCAACCGGTATCACGCACGCGCGCTTCGACCCTGTCCTGCACATGTTCCAGCACAATCTGCAACTGCCCCTGCGAATTCATCGCCTGCACAGCATTGTCATAAAGATTCTCCAGCACACCACGCAGCAATTCCGCATCGCCGGCAACCGGGGGTACAGCGGCCAACTGCATCTCCACGTCCACGCCTTCCGGCCATAAACGCTCACTAACCGTTCTGCGAATCAGCGCAGACATATCCAATGGCGCCAGCCGTACATGCAAGGGTGCGTTAGGGTCGGACATACGCTGCATCAGCGTCTGCATGCGCCCCGTTACCTTGCCAATAGCCGAGACCAGTCGTTTGATATCTTCCTCATCCAGCTTGCCCGATTCCAGATGGTGTGCCAGAAAAGAGAGATCATGCAGTCTGTTTTTCAGATCGTGCGAATGAAGTTGCTGCGTAATTCTGGATAATGAATCCAGCCTGGCTTCCTGCAATTGCTGACGGGTCACCCGCGCATGCTCCAGACTCATGGCGGCGAATCGGGCCAGACCTTCCAGGCTTTTTCGTTCCTCCGCATCCAGTGGCCAACCATCTTCACCCGGCCCGAGCAACAGGTATATCTCTTCACGTCCCTTTTTCAGCGGCATGCAGACTTCATAAGCACCAAGATTCCTCTGCCCGGACCAATGATGGGGCACGGCCGGTGCATCAGCCGGATATACGAATACCTTGCCGTTATCCAGACGCCGCTCATCCAGCGCAGCA
Organism: uncultured Zetaproteobacteria bacterium; assembly: GCA_964613235.1. GTDB lineage: Bacteria > Pseudomonadota > Zetaproteobacteria > Mariprofundales > Mariprofundaceae > J005. The sequence continues at coordinate 24,576 of CAZTGM010000010.1, forward strand.
AAACGGCGATGACTGACCTTGCAGATGCGCTCCAGCAGCCGCACCTCAATATCCTCGACGGACAGATCAGCAAGATCTTCCACGCCAAGCTGGCGAATTGCTGCAACAATATTCAGATGACGGGGAAAGAACAGCCGGTCCATCCAGCGTTGCATCGCATGCACCGCCGGTGCAAAACCGAAAGCCGCTGCCACACCGGCAATGACCATTGCCCAGATGGAAACCGGCCTGCCGGTCAGGGTATAAATGACAGCTTCGGCCACCATCAAGACCAATACAAACAGCGCCATCGCCCCCACACTGGCAAAAAAGTAGGCAATGGAATGCAACAGACGCCTGAAGTAATACCTCAGCCACCTGTAACGCGGTTGTGTATTAATCCCGGACAAGCCCCAGATGATCAAACCCCGAAGTGAAAGCACGCATGGCCGTCAGTAATATCTCCCGTGCCTCCGCACTCATCGGGGTGAGTGGCAGACGAATCTCATCGCTCATCCAGCCCAGAACATGACAGGCTGCCTTCACCGGAATGGGATTGGACTCGATAAACAGACTGCGATTCAGCTCAAGCAACGCGAACTGGGCCTGCCTTGCTGCCACCAGATCACCTTCCTGCATTGCATGCGTCAGCGCACACATGGTGCGGGGTGCAATATTCGACACCACTGAAATGACGCCCTGACCTCCCAGGGCCATGAATGGCAAAACGGTTGCATCATCACCGGAATACATCTCGATGCGTCCCTCACAAGCATCCAGTGTCTGCACCAGCTGTTCCATATCGGCTGTGGCATCCTTGATGCCGACAATATTGACCACGCGCGACAGGCGTCCCACTGTCTGGGGTAAAATATTGGAATTGGTGCGCCCGGGCACATTGTAAATGATCTGTGGAAGATGCACGGCATCAGCTACGGCCTTGTAATGCAGATAAATGCCTTCCTGTGTCGGCTTGTTGTAATACGGCGAAATCAGCAATGCCGCATCGGCCCCCAAATCCTTGGCAGCCTGCGTCAGCTCGATGGATTCTGCCGTATTATTACTTCCGGTGCCGGCAATGACCGGCACCCTTCCCGCCACCTGATCCACAGCCATGGCAATCAGCTGCTTATGCTCACCAAATGACAGCGTCGCCGCCTCTCCCGTCGTACCTGCCGGCACAACAGCATCAACCTTCGCCTCCATTTGTCGCTCGATATGGGCGCGGAATGCCTCTTCGTCAATCCGTCCATTCCTGAACGGCGTGACCAGCGCTGTCATGGTGCCATTGAACATCTAAACCTCCAGTCGTTGGAACTATATCCCGTTTATGCCCGGGAAAAAGTGTTTCACAGCTCGAAATCGACAACCGTACGGGAAAGTGTTGCCTTGCGCATCATCGGTATCACGGCCTGATGCAGGGGATGTTGCTGGTATACGTCCAGCGCCGCCCTGTTTTCCAGGTCTGCGATCAGCACCATATCAGCCGACTGATCGGAATGCAGAAAGTCCAGCCCGACCCGGATATCCATCAGCCCGGGAACCTGGCCGCGCATGGCCTCCAGAGCTTCTTTCAGCCGGCTGCCATCGGCCCGGTTTTTCAGCTTCCACATGACGATATGACGAACCATGCTCCCCCCCCCTTGTCAAACGCAGATATTCTAAATGACAAATACTGTTTGTCATAGGCGTGCTGTAATTTCCGGCATAGGTCATTGAATTTTGCTGCAACTGACCTTCCATCAACATTTTTGTAACTCATGCCACTTGCACCTGCTACTACTCAGGGCAGTTTACGTGTTACTGATAGCAACCTTGCTACCATTAGCGACAAGATTTCAGCAACTCGCCAAACAGACGAAATTCTTCTTCCCGACCACTTCCCTTGCGCCAGGCCAGCGCAATCTCCCGTCCATCCGTATCAGGCATATCGAACACTTTGATATTGGCCGGCAACGAAGCATGGCGAGCCATGCACGGGATAAAAGTAACCCCCAGATCAGCGGCAACCATCTGCAGCAATGTCTGCAAACTGGTCGCAGAAAAACGACTGATCCGCTCTGTATCACGAAAGCGACATGCCTGTAACGCATGCTCACGCAGGCAATGTCCATCATCGAGCAACAAGACACTCTCCGCCGGCAGGGATTGTACATCCGGATTCTCGCCACTGCTGGTCAGCCAGCGGGAATCGTGTCGACAAGCCAGCAGGAAAGGATCCTTAAATAACGGCATCGTCACCACATGTTTCAATTCAAACGGCAGCGCCACAAGCATAAGGTCCAGCTTCCCCTGCAACAGCTGTTCATGGACAGCAAGCGTCTTGTCTTCTCTCAGATACAACTGCAAATCAGGGAACTCACGATACACCGCAGGTAAAACCAGCGGCAAAAAGAAAGGCGCGATGGTCGGAATCACCCCCAGGGTAAGGCGCCCGCTTAGTGGCTCCTGTCGGTTCTCCGCCATACGAACCAGGGCATCCATCTCCGCAAGACAACGCCGCGCCTGATCCACGACGGAATGGCCAATATCTGTAAATATCACGCTTCGGTTGGTGCGATCCACCAGTCTGGCACCCAATCTGGTTTCCAAATCCTTGATAGCCAGACTAAAAGCCGACTGTGACAAATAACAGGACTCGGCCGCCCGGCCAAAATGGTGATATTCATCCAGCGCAACAAGAAAACGCAATTGCTTCACCGTGGGTAATGACATGTTTCACTCCTGAGCACAAAACATATCATTGAATTAGCCAATGATATATATTTATACATTCAAATTTACCGATCAATTAAATGCGTTACCATCATCGCTGCCAGAGTGGGATTTCCTGACCCGGCAAAGGAGAAACTTATGAAACATCGTATCGCAAACATCATAACCATCGCCCTGTTCTTGCTGGCTTTTGCAGCACCGGCCACAGCGGATGATTTGCGCGAATGGCGCCTGCCGGCCGTACCCGTACCTGCAGATAACCCGCAAAGCAAGGCCAAGATAGCACTGGGCCACCAGCTGGCCTTTGACACCCGATTATCCAAAAATGATTCGATCAGCTGTGCAGGTTGCCACCTGCCCTTTGCCGGCGGTGGCGGGCACACCCCGCGCGCCTTCGGCCATGGTGGTGAGCTGGGCCGCTGGGCAGCTTCATGGATCAATGCCGCCTATGCGACCAGCCTGTTCTGGGACGGACGCGCATCATCGCTTGAAGAACAAACAGGCGCATTGCCAGGACATATGGGGCCGATCAGCGCCCCCGGCGAGATGGCCGGTGATGTGCGGGCTATTGTCAGGAAACTGAACAGCATTCCGGGTTATAAAAAACAGTTCCGTCAGGTCTTTGGCGAAGATGCCACGGCAGAAAATATTGCCAAGGCTATTGCATCTTTCGAACGCACGCTGATTGCCTCCAATGCTCCGTTCCAGCACTATGTTCGTGGCGATAAAACCGCCATCTCCGCTACTGCCAAACGGGGTTTCGACCTGTTCAGAGGCAAAGCGCAATGCATTGCCTGCCATACCCCTCCGCTGCTTACCGACAACGGCTTTCATAATATCGGCGTGCCTCAGGTCGGCCCATTGAAAGAAGACCCGGGCCGTTATGCCATCACAAAGGACAAGGACGATATGCGTGCCTTCAGAACACCATCCCTGTACAACGCCACATCGTTTGCCTTTTTCATGCATGATGGTGCCATGTCAACCATGGAAGAAGTTATAGAACATTATAACAGGGGCGGCAATCCGAAAGATCGCAGCCAGAGCCCGCTGATGACCCCCCTGAAACTCACCGCTCGCGAAAAGGCCGATCTTCTCGCCTTTCTGCAAACGCTGACCGATCCCGAATTGAATCATATTCAGCGACCTCGCTTACCCTGACAAGCATCAGCCCCGGCAATGCCGGGGCTGAATTTATTGATGCTCCATCACCCTGTTTACACATTAGAATATTATTATATAATGCGCAAAAACTCATGGAAGGGAGTATATCATGGCAACAGTAACTTTAACCAAAGAGAATTTTGAACCCCAGGTCAGCAATCGTGATATGGTTGTCATCGACTTCTGGGCCCCCTGGTGCGGACCATGTCAGTCATTTGGCCCCGTTTTTGAGGCCGTATCGGAAGCCCACGATGACATCCTGTTCGCCAAAGTAAATACTCAGGATGAACCTGAACTGGCAGGCTATTTTAATGTTCGCTCCATCCCCACACTGGTTGTGATCCGGGACAATATCGTCATCTTTTCACAGCCGGGAGCCTTGCCAAAGGCAGCGCTGGAAGATGTGGTCCGACAATGCAAGACACTGGATATGGACAGCGTTCGCAATGACATTGCCGAGGCACAGGCTGCCTGATTCGGCCGGCCGCCCGCCATCATGATGGCGAGTGCTGCCGGATCATGGTCTGCAGCACAAAACCTGCCAGCATGAAACCAAACAGATTCGGCATATAGGAAATTGTACCATTGACCGCCCGCGGCAATGCATGCGGCTCGCCGGCAATCGGCTGTTGCGGTAATGGCTTGATCGGCGGCTCGGTGGAGAACACAACCGGGTAATCCAGCGAAGCACCTTTTCTGCGTAGCCGGCGACGCAAATTGGCTGCCAGGCCACAATGATGGGTATCGGCCAGTATTGTCATCCGCGCCTGTGTCACATCCAGCCGTCCGCCGGCACCCATGCTTGAAGCCACAGGAATGTGTAATTCCTGACATGCAGCCACCAATTCCGCCTTGCAGGAAACCGAATCGATACAATCAAGCACATAGTCAAATCCACCATGACGCAACAGGGCATGAATATTATCGCGTTGCAGAAATTCACAGCGAACATCCAGTTGCAACTGCGGATTGATATCACGACAACGTGCCGCCATCGCCTCGGCCTTGGCTTGCCCTAATGTGCTTTCCAGACACACCAGCTGGCGGTTCATATTGGAGATTCCAATCGTATCGTGATCGACAAGCGTGATCCGCCCGACCCCAGCCCGCGCAATCGCTTCGGCCGCTGCACCACCAACACCTCCCAGGCCCACAACGGCGATATGGCAGCCGGCCAGAAACTTCAGCCCCTCATCACCCAGCAGGATATGCGTGCGTTCCTGCGCCGCGTTTGCATCATAGCCCATTGCTTTACCTCACGAATTTCTAAAACCGAACAGCTTCACAGCATTGGCATTAAGCCGCTCCGCCATGGTCTCGGGCGCAAGGTTGCGGATGTTCGCCATTTCCGCAAGCAGCTGCGGCAACACAGCCGGTTCGTTAAGTTCATTGCGAACAAGTGACTGATCCGGCGCATCGGATTCAAGCAGCAGATAATCTTCGGGCATGTCGGCCGCAATGCGCCGGATGCGTTCGGATTTTACGAGCAGTGACCCGAAACCGAGCAAAAGGCCCAACTCCACCAGCCTGTCGGCTTGCTGCCTGCTGCCTGCAAAGGCATGCACAACCCCGCGAATGCCGGGATGGGTCTTGAGTATCTGGATCAACCGATCCAGTGATTTATGTGCATGCAGGATCACGGGTTTATTCATACTTTCGGCCAGCAGTAGTTGCTGCTCTAACCAATGCTCCTGCAAGACCCGGTCGGGTCGTCCTGGCCCGAAATCAAGCCCGCACTCGCCCAGCGCCACAGCATCGGGGAGCAGTTGGCGCAATTTGAACAGATGTGCATCGCGATGCTGGTCGCAATACCATGGGTGGATGCCAAATGCCGGGTGAAGGCCGGGATAGTTGTCGGCCAGCCGGATAAGATGTTGCCATTCCGCGCTTTTCGCCGACGGCACAACCCAGCTATCAACCCCGGCCGCAGATGCCCGGGAAATAACCTCCACACGATCTGCATCAAAGCGCTCATCGGCCAGATGGCAATGGCTATCGATCAACATCTGGCAAGCTTGCCAAAAAACCTTGCAGACAACCATGCCTGCACGAAAATGGAATATGCAATCTGTTTTCCGGCAACACTAGCCCTGTATATCCGGAGACTATTGCCGGATCAGCTGATAGCCCAGTTCAAAACGACCGCTACGCTGCGGAACAAACAGTGGCGGGTTTTCAGACCACTGCCAGTGTGATTCATCGAATAATTTGCGCATATCGAGCAAATCACAATGAAACGGTGGGCCACCTTCCACTCCGGTCTGCATGAATAGCACATAAAGCCAGCCGCCAGGTTTCAGCCACTCGAAAAGTCTGGTTTCGTAATCCCTGCGCTGATTCGGGTGGATCGCGCACAGGCAGGTCTGCTCGTAGATTGCATCGAACGGCACATCCGGTTTGTAGTCGAACAGGTCACCCAGAATGATCTCGGCCGTAACGTCTGCTGCATTCAGTTCCGCCTGCAAGTGAGCAGTGGCCGAGGGCGCGATATCAATCGCCGTTACTTCAAAGCCGCGCCGGGCCAGTTCCACGACCTCATAGCCTCGACCGCAACCTGGAATCATGATGCGGCAGGGGGAAAGGCCTTCTTCCAGCCAGTGCGCCAGTGCCGGGCTGGATCCACCACGATCCCAGCCGGTTTCGCCTGCCTGATAACGCTGTTCCCAGTCGTTCATGTTATTATTGCGACACAGAGTGTGGCTTTTCTCCACGTTTGATCAGGCGAACCAGTATCACCGCCTCCAGTGCCAGTCCGGCCATGGCCAGGGCGCCAAAACCAATATGGCTAAACCACTGGCAAAGCACTACCCATGCCATGACCAGAAAGATTACCAGCAGGCCAACCATGCCCTGCATCAATTCACGAAGCACTATCGGCAAGCAAGCTGCCAGATGCAATAACATGCGGAACGGTGCTGTCAGCACATTCTCAAATCGAGCAAATGATTCGGGGCGTTTCATCACTACCCAGCCAAGCGCAATAATGGCGACAGCAAACAGGCCATAATCCACCAATAACCAAGTGAAATCAACGCCATCCATCCATTTCGGCGCCCCCTGTCGCGTCACGTAAGCTTCACCCTGGTCCAGCGGGTCAGCATATGCCGTTGCCGGCAAAAAAAACATGATTATTCGCAGATATTGCATTGTCCCTTCTCCTGTTTCTGCTGCTCTTCCCAGCTGCGCATGGCATGCAGGGCCAGCGTCATGGCAAACAGAATCCCTCCTGCTGCCAGACCATGCCAGCCATGCGTATTAATCCAATGACACAACAGCAACCAGCCGACGATAACCGGCGCATAACGAAATACCTGGCCCCACAGGCCATAGCCTCGACCGAGATGCCACAGAAGCTGGACGATCAGCACCAGCCACGGCCGACGAAGCTGATAACCCAGCCAGCATAGCGTGGCGATGCCCGTAAAAAAGAGCACATCCAGCAATACATCCATCAGCCATACTCCCGCTGTTCCCTGGCAGGAAATAACAGCCGCAATGCAATCAGCAAAACAGGCCAGCTATGCCAGAACAAATCAAAGATATCGATCGGGCGGGTTAATTCTCCGGCAACAAGCATGCGCAGCTTTTCCAGCAAATGCGGTTCCGGCGTAAACGGTGCCAATGCGAGAAAAATGGCAGCCAGCAACAACATTGGCCAGGGAATTTCCCTCACCCATTTCATAACCGATACACCTTCAGGATGCGCATGCTTCCGAAAATTCTTCAAAGGCCTGCAATGCTTCCGCTGCATACATCAGCGAAGGTCCACCGCCCATATAGACAGCCATACCCAACACTTCCACCAGTTCCTCGCGTGTCACTCCCAGCGAGATCAAGGCCTTGACATGGAAACCGATACAGCCCTTGCAATGACCAGCCACACCAATTGCCAGCGCAATCAACTCCTTGGTTTTTTTCGTCAGGGCTCCGTCTTCCAGCGCAGCAGATGCCATCGTTGAGAAACCCTTCATAACATTCGGAATATCCTTGCGCAGATCACCAATACTGGCGGACAAATCACTTGTCAGTTTTGTATAGGCATCAGACATCTTTCACCTTCCTTATATCCTGTTATAAAACGCAATCAGGGTCTGCATGCAGACCCTGTCGCATTATTTCAGCCGTTCAATCCCCATACGCTTAAGGAATGCCTTTTCCATAAACGGCTCGGAAACGCCGGTTTTCATTTTGCGCATGAAATATTTCTCAAAGCCTACCTTGGCCACATGCACCCATTTGCCACCTTTGGCCCACACCTTGTTGCGCGGCGGAATCTGCGGATAGGCCACCAGTGCCACACCACCATCACCGAAATCGGCCAGACAGATGGCACCCCAGGTGCCACATTCCTCCGGCTCCTCGCCTTTCAGATCATGCACAATATTATGCACGATCGCCGTGGTCATGGATTCAATCATGAAACCAGTCTTCGGTGTGCCAACCGGCAATGGCGTAGCCTCAACCGGAGGAATCGCAACAATCACGCCCGTGCCGTAGATGTTTTTAAATGTCGGATTCTGCTGATATTCATTAATTGTCACAAACCCCATCGGGTTCACCAGTCCCTCGCAATTGGCTACCGGCCCGACACCACGGAACGGCGGCATCAGCATGGCGAACTTATGTTCCAGCGAACCGGAAGCAATGACTTCGCCATGGCGATCCACTTCCTCATAATCGATCGTGTGTTCATGGACGGCTGTCGTTTTACAGTTGGTGATAAACTTGATATCGCGCTTGCGTAATTCGGATTCCAGCAAACCCTTGGAATCTTCCACACCACCCAGTCCCAGATGGCCGATGTACGGCTCCGGCGTGATAAATGTCATCGGCACCTTGTCGCGAATCTTCCGGCGACGCAATTCCGTGTCGAGAATACAGGCATATTCATAAGCCGGGCCATAGCAGGATACGCCCTGTACCGCGCCGACAACAATCGGCCCCGGGTTCTTGCAGAATTCCTCAAAGGCATTGTAGGCCTCAACCGCATGATCCACATGACAGATCGAATGCGTGTGTCCCTCAGGGCCCATGCCCTCGACCAGTTCAAACGCCAGACGAGGTCCGGTTGCCACAATCAGGTAGTCATAATCCAGGAACTGACCGTTCCCCAAACGCAACCGGCTCTCATCGGCCAGAATCTCATCCACGCCGCATGACAGAAAATTGATGCCCTTCTTGTTCAGATACGGGGAGCATTGGAAACTGATCTGCTCCTTGTCTCGCCAGCCCACAGCCACCCAGGGATTGGACGGGGTGAAATGGAAATAGTCCACATTGGAGACAACCGTAACTTCGTGTTGTCCGCCAAGTTTCTTCAAAGCATCTTTCATCTCATAAGCAGCCGGCATTCCGCCAATGCCCGCACCTATAATCACTACATGTGCCATAGTTTTGTTCTCCTTTCAAACAGCCGGGCATGCCGGCATCAAACTCACACCCGAATAACCGGGGTGAGTTGCACTCACCCCGGTTCCACGCGCCATCTGGGTGTTTAAAAAAACGGCGCGCAGAAAAAAGGAGCGCCCCAGTAAACCAGGCACTCCTGTAACTTATACGTTGCTACATTTTCTTCCCACTGCAGGTATTGACCCCCAGCATCGGATACAACGGGCAAAAACGTATCACAGCCGTCAGCATCATGATGACGCCAACACCTTCTGCAACATAGACCCATGGCGAGGCCAGATCTCCCAGCACACCCCATGCAAGCAGCCCTGCACCTGCCAACAGGCGAATCATACGATCAATACCACCAACATTTGCTTTCATAACTGCCTCCTGCTGCAATACATCAGAACTTTAGCGTCTTATAATATAATTGTCTGTGATAAAGTCACAATCATCCCCATCTATGATTTATGGTTACTGTTTATCCAAGGCATGCAAGGCCTCACCATCGATGATATCGATACGCCCGCGTTGCAATTGCAACCAGCCATTGAGCTCAAACGACTTCAGCAGCCGGCTAACCACTTCCCTTGCCGTACCCAGCTCACGCGCCAGATCCTGGTGTGTCATCAACAAGTATCCATGCTGCTGACGCTGCATCAACAACTGAGCCAGGCGTCGATCCATCCGTGTAAATGCAATATCTTCAATCAGCAACATCAGATCAGCCATTCGCTGTGCCATGTGCCTCAAGGCAATATTTCTGAGAGAACCTGACGTTACCAGCAAATGTTCAAATTCGGTTGCAGAGAGAAGCAGTAGTTCGACATCGCTTTCTGCCACACCCTCAGCCGGATACGGCTGATGACCCATGAGGCAAATGGTCGTCAGCATACAGCTTTGACCTTTCCCCACCCGATAAAGCACGATTTCCTTGCCTTCCGTATCGACCCTGACTACCCGTACAAAACCTGATAAAACGATCACAAACCCCGGACACAGGTCTCCGTGCCGAAACAGCACATCGCCTTTGTTTAAATGAATGTGACGCGCCTTCTCCAAACCGGTTTTCAACGCCGGGTCAATATCATCATACCCCTGCCAGCAGACCACCGGGGGCCTTACGCTACCGCCAGCAATGCCTTCTCCAGCAACACCTTCACCTGACCGGCCACCGCATCCAGCTCAGCATTGCCGACGACCGACAACATAGCTACAGGATCAACCGCCGCAATCACGGTCTGCTGTTCGGCATTTTCATAGACGATAACATTGCACGGCAATAACAGCCCCAGTTGCTCTTCCATCTCCAGCGCCTGCGATGCAATGCTCGGGTTACAAGCCCCGAGAATCACATAGGGGCGACGATCCAGATCCAGTTTCTTCTTCAGCGTTTCCGCCACATCAATGCGCGTCAGCACGCCAAAGCCGACGCTCTTCAGAGCCTCTGTTACCGCCTCTTCTGCTGCCTCCATCGAACCATCAAAAACCACCTGAAATCCATATGCCTTACTCATCTCACACTCCCTGTTCCAGCGGATAACCAGCCTGTTCCCAGGCCATGGTGCCACCTTTGATATTGACCAGATTATCATAACCAAACTGGTGCTGCAGAAACTGACACGCCTGCGCCGAACGGCCCCCGGCATGACAAATCATGTACACCGTCCCTGTTTTCGGGATTTCACCAGCACGCGCCATCAATGCCGATAAAGGAATCAGCCTGGCACCAGGCACATGCATACGTGCATATTCATCTGCAGCACGCACATCAATCAGATGAAAGTCGCGTCCATCATCGCCTTCATGCACCACCAGCCAGCGCGGATACAACTCATTTACATTCACTTCTGTAATCATCACTTCACCACCGGATAACCAGCTTGTTTCCAGGCCTCGATACCGCCAAGCATATTTTCAACACGCGTAAACCCGTGACTGACCAGCAGCTTGGCAGCCCTTGCCGAACGCACGCCGGAATGGCAATAAACATACACCTGACGGTCCTTCGGTACGCTCGCCAACTGCGATTCCAGAACCTGAACCGGGATCAGCTTTGCCCCTTTGATGTGGCCCTGTTTGTATTCCTCCACGGTCCGTACATCCAGAATCAGAAATGGAATGGAAGAAGAGTCACCTTGTTTCCAGTGTTGATAGACATGTTGCACATTCGCATTTTCATAGCCTTCCGGCGTCTGTTCTCCCATGCCACATGCTGCCGCCAGAACCGGCAGCAACACGACCAGTGACATGGCCATCAATAATCGCTTCATGATCTACTCCTTATCCTCATCATTCCTTTTTTGCCACTACATGCGCAACAGCATCCAGCCAGCCAGCAAACACAGCACCAGACTGAAGGCCCGCTGCAACCTGGCCGTTGACAACCGGCCGACCAATTTTCCTCCCAGCCATGCACCTGCTGCTGCCAGCAACAAAATATTCAATACAGGCTGCCATTCAAAACTCAGGTATTCATAGTAACGTAATGATGCCACCAGCGAACTGGAGATAATCAATAGCAGCGAATGCGCCACCGCTGACTGATGATTAGGTACGCCCAGCATCATCAGCAATGGAACCATCATAAATCCACCGCCTACGCCCAGCAGGCCAGTCACTGTACCGGAACCAAGCCCCGCCAATAGTGAATAGCGGCAATCGCAGGGTGTTGTCCGAGCATATTCCTGCACACGCTTCATCGGATGACTATGCATCCACCATGCCACACACAACACCAGCGAAGCAAACAACAATGCCTGCAGCGCATCGGAAATTCGCAACCCGATGCTCGCACCGGCAAACCCGCCCAGCATGCCACCAATGGCAAAAAAACGATGCAAGCGCCATTCAATCAACTGCCACCGTTTTTGCTGCATCAAGGCCAGCACACTGATACAGAGCACCAACAGCAGACTTGTGGCCACGGCCTGTTTCAGGGGCATCCCCAACCCAAGGTTCAGCAACGGCACGGCAACAAGGCCGCCACCTGCTGCAAACAATGACAGCAACAGGCCTATCAGGGGAGCCACAAGCCAGACGGCCAGACTCATAACATCATCTTCCCGCCTTCACCGGCAAGCCTGCACCACGCCATGCACCCATACCGCCGGCAAAATTATATACGGGAGCAAACCCATTCCTGGCCAGGGTAACGGCAGCCATGGCGGAGCGATTACCGGAGGCACAAAGCACAACAACCGGCTTGCCCTGCGGAATCTGCTTCAGTCGCTGACCGATCGAGCCCAGCGGAATATGTTGTGCTGCAGGTGCATGGCCTGAGCGCCATTCACCATCAGAACGCACATCAATAAGCACATGATCATCGTGACGCATGCGCAAATAATCGCCTGCACTGATTTGCTTCACACCGGCCATTCTCGGCGCCACAACCCGCTGCCAAAGCACCCAGCCAATCAGTAAGGCCATCGCCACATAAACGATGTTTTGCTGTACCCATTCCATTTATCAATCCTCCTTGCACTGTTGTCCGGTTAAGCATTGATGAGGCACATTTGTCGCTGATTTATGGCGAA
>CAZTGM010000011.1:0-7517 GCA_964613235.1 uncultured Zetaproteobacteria bacterium
GGGTAGACGACCTCCTAACTTCTATTCAATATAGACTATTGTTACGCTGTTTAGTGTCTTGCGTCAAACTGCGGATAAAAAAACAGGGCACCCCTGATGCAAGGATGCCCTGTATGCCGGTTGGGTGACGAGATTATTGCGTCAGCAAGGCATTGATCTTGCGCACGAAGCCGGCCGGGTCTTCCGGCAGGGCGCCTTCGGCCAGTACGGCCTGATCGAACAGGATGTTCGCATAATCGTTGATCTTGTCTTTTGAACGCATTTTCGCCAGTCGTTTGACCAGTTCGTGATCCGGATTGATTTCCAGAATCGGTTTGACGTCTGGCACCTGCTGGCCGGCCTGTTTGAGGATGCGTTCCATATTCGAGCTGATGTCGAACTGGTCGGAAACCAGACAGGCCGGTGATTCGGTCAGACGATCGGTCGGGCGTACTTCCTTGATCTTGTCGCCCAGCGCCTCGCGAATCTTTTTCACGGCCGGTTCGATTTCCTTCGCCTTTTCCTCGCGGGCCTTCTTTTCTTCCTCTGCCTGTTCCTTGTCACCGATACCGGAAAGATCCAGTTCGCCCTTGGTGATCGACTGCAGTTTCTTGCCGTCGAACTCGGTGAGGTGCGAGGTCAGCCATTCATCGATGCGGTCATGCAGCAGCAACACCTCGATGCCTTTCTTGCGGAAGGCTTCCAGATGCGGGCTGTGCTTGGCCGCGGCCAACGTTTCGGCCGTGATATAGTAGATCGTATCCTGCCCTTCGAGCATGCGTTCGACATAATCTTCCAGCGATACGGTCTGTTCATCCGATTGCGTGGAGGAGAAACGCAGCAGTTTGGCAATGCGATCGCGGTTGGCGAAATCCTCGATAATGCCTTCCTTCAGGCAGTTACCGAATTCCTGCCAGAATGTGGCGTAATCGGTGTGTTCCTCGTCAGCCTCTTTGGCCATCTCTTCCAGCAGGCCGAGCACACGCTTGGTTGCACCTTTCTTCATGGCTTCCATGGCCGGACTCTGTTGCAGGATTTCGCGCGATACGTTCAGCGGCAGGTCATTGCTATCCATAACACCGCGCACGAAGCGCAGATAACGCGGCAGCAGATCCTCGTTGGCTTCCATGATGAAGACACGACGTACATACAGTTTGACACCGTGTTTTGATTCGGCATGCCAGAGATCGAACGGCGCATGTTTTGGAAGGTACAGTAACAACGTATATTCGTATTTGCCTTCCAGTTTCTGATGCAGATAACGCAGCGGATCTTCGAAATCATGCGCAATATGCTTGTAGAAATTCGTATAGTCTTCCTTACTCAGTTCCGATTTTGGACGTGTCCACAGCGCTGATGCCTGATTCACTGTTTCAATCTCAGGCGCCTTGGCTTCCTCACCTTCGACAGCAGGCGCGGGTGTGGACATCATACGGATCGGGAATGGAATATGGTCGGCGTATTTGTGGATAATGGATTTCAGACGCCACGGATCGAGGAATTCATCGGCATCTTCGCGAAGATGCAGCACGATTTCCGTGCCACGCTGTTCTTTCTCTACGGTTTCCAATACATATTCGCCATCGCCGGTCGATTCCCAGCGCACGCCATGTTCCTTGCCGAGGCCTGCACGGCGGGTGGTCAGCGTAACCTTGTCGGCGACAAGGAACGAGGAGTAGAAGCCGACGCCGAACTGGCCGATCAGATGCGCATCCTTTTCCTGATCACCGGAAAGCTGGCTGAAGAATTCACGTGTGCCGGAGCGGGCGATGGTGCCGATATTTTCGATGACCTCCTCGCGATCCATGCCGATGCCGTTATCGCGGATGGTGATGGTGCGTGCATCCTTGTCCACATCGATGAATACATGCAGATCGGCATCGCCTTCATACAGTGCATCATCGGTGGTGGCCTCAAAGCGCAGCTTGTCTGCGGCATCCGATGCATTGGAAATCAGCTCGCGCAGAAAAATCTCCTTGTTCGAATAAAGCGAGTGGATCATCAGATCCAGCAGTTGTTTGACTTCAGTCTGAAAACTCCGTGTTTCCTTGTTGACGGTCATGATTTCTCCTCAAATGGTGTGTTTATTCCAGAACGTGATTGATAGGGCTCGCTTCAGTCTTTTTCAAGGGGCAGACGAATCTTTTTCCACACTTGCAGTTTTTGCGCGAAATTCATGCGTGCATGGGCCGGGCTGGTGGAAGGTAATGTCTGCCGTGGCAATGCGCGATACGCATCGGGCAGGTTTGGCAGTACCAGCCGGCGGTAGAGTTCCTCGGCCTTGCGGCCATTAAAGAATATTGCCCGGATGTGTGGATGCGTGGCGAACAGGGTGGCGAAATCATTGGCGACGACGCTGTCCAGGCGGATATGATGATCCATACTGCCCGGGCGAATGCATTGATGCGCTACATCCCATAGCGCGATATGCTGTTGTTTCAGTCGTTGCAGGCGCTGTGCATAGGGCAGCGCTGCGGCAATGTCGAACAATTGTTCCATGATTGGCCAGAAAGCATTGGCCGGATGGGCATAGTATTCATGTGCAGCCAGCGAGGCCTGGCCGGGCATGGAGCCCAGTATCAGGATTCTGGCAGAGCGATCCGCACAGCAGGCAAAACCGGTATCCTTCATCAGGCCGCAACGGTGCGATGGCGGCCGTTAAATGGCAAGCGGCGTGTTAGCTGACCAGTGACTGAATAACGAAAAAGCCTGCCAGAGAACCTGCTGCCAGAATAATATCGAGTTCCATCATCTTGTTTCCTCCCGTTCCCGTAGTGAACAGGACGAAGTATGAGGCTGTGATGTGGCCTGGCTGTGCGCCGGCTCACATTTTCAATATCGGTACCAGGCGAAATGAAACTACCTAGTGCAGCGCGGCGCGCCAGGGCAGGTTGCGCACAATATCCGCTTCGGCGGCGGCAATTTCGTCCAGACGCGTATAAACCGTGTCGGCATCAAAATATTTCAGTGCCAGATCGGCGAACAGGTGACCATGTTTGGCTTCGGCTGCCCATAACGATTTATAGAACTGCCGGATTTCATCATCATCCACGGCTTCGCAAATCAGGCGGAAGCGTTCGGCACCACGCGTTTCCACCATGGAGAAGATCAGTAACTGGTCGAGGAAATGCTCATTGCGGCCATGACGCTGCAGCTTGAGCAGCGCGCGGATATAGGGATCAGGCGTATCGGGAAGCAGGGGAATATCCCTGGCCTGCATCAGGCGATAGCATTGGCGGAAATGTTCCAGTTCTTCAATGGCCAGATCCGTCAGCGCAGGAATGATTTCATGACGATCATGGAAGCGTACGACCATGCTCATGGCCGTGGAACTGGCCTTGCGCTCGCAATTGGCATGGTCGGCCAGAAAATGCGCGAAATCAGACAAGGCCGTTTCCGCCCAGGCTGTTGGTGTTTCATATTGCAGGTCTGCCGATTTCTTGGCCATGATTACCACCTTTTATGCATCATCTGACGCGTTATCTTGAACTGCAGCAGGGGATGGCAGAGATCGTGCCGTCAGCGAGAGCCGGCCTCGAACTCGTTATTGTTATTCCCTGCCTGTGTGAGCCGGGCATTATAGAATTGCTGGCGCATTTACAACACCGTTGTCGGACCACGGCGGAAATTGTCGTTGTCGTCAATCATGCCGATGATGCACCGGCTCATGTGCGTGAGTGTAATGTGCGCACGCTGGCCGATATTCGCCAATGGGCGAATGCGGCACATGCCGTTCCTGTGCATGCGATTGAAGCCTTCGATCTGCCGGCCAGACATGCCGGCGTGGGGCTGGCGCGCAAGATCGGCATGGATGCGGCAGCGCGCCGTTTTGCTGCCGTTGATAGACCGCATGGCATCATTGCTTCGCTGGATGCCGATTGCCGGGTATCGGCAAATTATATACAGGGCCTTGTGCAGGCCTTTGCCGATCAACCATCCATGCATGCGGCAACCCTGGCCTATGCACATAATCTGGCGGCATGCGAGGATTCTCGTCATCGACAGGCCATGGCTTGCTACGAATTGTTCCTGCGCTATGTCACGCTGGGCTGGCACAGGGCAGGCCTGCCCTATGCCTTCACGGCGATCGGTTCCTGTTTTGCCGTGCGGGCCAATGCCTATGCGCGCCACCATGGCATGAACAAACGTAAGGCCGGCGAGGATTTCTATTTCCTGCACAAACTGGCGCGCGAAAAGCCGTTGGGATATATCGACGATGTATGCGTGTTTCCTTCCGCGCGCATGGCTTCGCGCACGCCGTTCGGCACCGGACAGGCCATTACCGACTGGTATCATGGCGGGGAGGATGGGTGGCAGGTTGCAGCGCCTGCATGCTTCGATGATCTTGCCAGGCTGAACGATACGCTGGATGCGCTGTTTACGATGTCGGATGCCGCGTGGTTGCAACAGTTGCCGGATGCTTTGGCGACGTATCTGCAACAATCGGGCATACATAAGGCCGTAGCCAATATGCGCGCGCATGCGGCAAGCTCTGCCTCATTTCGCAAACGCTTTTATACCTGGTTCGATGGCCTGAAAGCCTGGCGTTATGTGCAGCAGTCAGGCCGGCAATGGGCGATTGAACAGGCTGTGACAGCGCTGCTGCAGCAGTTCGGTATCAGTGATGCGGGTCAGGATGCAGAGGCGTTGCTGCATCGTCTGCGAGCGCTGTGATGTGTTGCTGCATTGTTTCCGCACGCCGATAATCGACGGGAATGACATAGCATCGCCCATGGCATTGCAGGATCAGTGACGGGAAGCTGTTTGCTCCCAGTTTGCGTCTGAGTGCGATTTCCTGTTCCAGTTCGCGTTGCGTGGCTGTGCTGTTCAGGTCATGCTGAAAACGCGACACATCCAGTCCAAGTTTCCCGGCCAGCCGAATCAGTACATCGTCGTTGGACGGGTTGCGGGCTTCGATGTAGTAGGCCCTCTGGATGGCCAGAATCATGCTATGTTCCGCTGCAGGCCGTTGCCTGCGTGTGGCAATGACAGCGCGACATGCCGGCCAGGTGGTACGTCTGGGCTGATTTTTTGTCCAAAAGTCAAAATTGAATACGGTGCCGGGAATTTTCCGGCGGATCGTATGCCAGTGCTGTTGAATGCGTTGCTGCATGGCGGTAGGCATGGGCGTTTGCGAATCCGGCGCCAGACCACCGAGCACGTACTGAATACGGATGTGCGGCGGCAGTTGATGCTGCAAAGTCAGCCATGTCGGACGAAAACCCCAGCACCAGCTGCACATCGGATCATGGATATAGAACAACGTTGTGCTCATGCGTCGTTATCCATGCTGCGAATCAATTGCATGAAGGCTTCGCCATAGCGTTCCAGCTTGGCTGTGCCGACACCGTATATCTGCAGAAAGGCATCGTTCGTGAGCGGGCGTCTGGCGGCCATGTCGCCCAGTGTCTTGTCGGAGAAGACGATATAGGGTGGGACATTCTGTTCCTGCGCCAGCCTGCGGCGCAGTTCACGCAAAGCATCGAACAGTTGTTGCCCTGCCTCGTCCAGTGATGCCGGGGGTGTTCGGGGTGCTGTCTTGCGATGTGTTGCGGGTTTGCGCAAGGCACGCAGCATGACCGTTTGCGGCGCGACATCGCGTCGGAGCAGTGCTCCGGCTTTGGCTGTCAGTTTCAGTATGCCGTAGCCTTCCGTATCGCTGGCGATATACCCCTGCGCCAGCAACTGGCGGAAAATGCTGCGCCATTCGGCATTACTGTATTCCGTACCAATGCCGAACGTGCTCAGTCGATCGTGGCCGTTGCGGTGGATTCGTTCGTCATCCTTGCCGCTCAGGATATGAATGAGGTATTGCGCGCCGAAACGTTGTTCCGTGCGGTAGATACAGGACAATGCCTTCTGCGCAGCTATGGTTGCATCCCAACATTGCGGCGGGTTGATGCAGTTATCGCAGTTGCCGCAGGGCTCCTTCAGCTGCTCGTCGAAATAGGCCAGCAGGGCCTGCCGACGGCAGCCGGTTGTTTCGCACAGGCCCAGCATGGCATCGGTTTTCTGCATCATGATGCGTTTGAATGCCTCATCCGCATCGCTGTTTTCGGTGAACAGGCGAAGATTGATGATATCCTTCATGCCATAGCTCATCCAGGCGTTGGCGGGCAGTCCGTCCCGTCCGGCACGGCCGGTTTCCTGATAATAGGATTCGATATTTCTGGGCAGATTCATATGCGCGACAAAGCGCACATCGGGTTTGTCGATGCCCATGCCGAAGGCGATCGTGGCAACGATGATTAGTCCATCCTCGCGCAGGAAACGCTGCTGGTGTTGCTGCCGTATATGCTGGGGAAGGCCGGCATGATAGGGCAGGGCTACGCGCCCCTTGTCGTTCAGCCATTGTGTCGTGGTTTCAACATTTTTGCGACTCAGGCAATAGACGATGCCGGCATCATCGGCATGGTTGCGCTTGATAAACTGCCAAAGGGAATCGCGGCTGTTGCCTGATTCATGGATAGCATAATGAATGTTCGGACGATCGAAGCTGTGGACGAAGGTTCGCGCTTGCTCAAGTGCCAGCTGTTCGATGATTTCCCGGCGCGTGCGCGCATCGGCCGTGGCCGTCAGTGCAACGCGCGGTACGGTAGGGAAACGCTGATGCAATAATGATAATTGCTG
Organism: uncultured Zetaproteobacteria bacterium; assembly: GCA_964613235.1. Classification (GTDB taxonomy): domain Bacteria; phylum Pseudomonadota; class Zetaproteobacteria; order Mariprofundales; family Mariprofundaceae; genus J005. The sequence goes on from CAZTGM010000011.1 coordinate 6,610, forward strand.
GTATTCCTTGCGAAAATCATGCCCCCATTGGGAAACGCAGTGCGCTTCATCAATGGCGAACAGGGACGGCGTACATTGCTCCAGCAGGTGCATGGTTGTTTCATTGAGCAGGCGTTCGGGCGCCATGTACAACAGGTTGAGTTCGCCATGCCGCAGCGCCGATTCGATGGTGCGCTGTTCATCGGGCGTTAGTGTGGAATTGAGAAAGGCTGCGCGGATACCAAGTTGCCTGAGTGCATCGACCTGATCCTGCATCAGTGCGATTAGCGGCGAGATAACGATGGCCGTGCCTTTGCGCAGCAGCGCGGGAATCTGGTAGCAGATCGACTTGCCGCCACCGGTCGGCATCAGCGTCATGACATCCTGACCGTCAACGAGGGCGTCAATGATCTCCGCCTGATGATGGCGGAACGTATCATAGCCGAATACCGATTTGAGGATGTGAAGCGCCTGTTGCATATGCCGATACTCTCCCGTGTGGCAGGGGCAGGGCAATGGCTTTGTGCGCTATGCGCGATGTAATGCATGCAGATTTGTTTCGAGCACATATTGCCCGGCATCGAAGGTCATCGGGATATTGCCGGCAGGAGGTGCATGAAAGTCGCCTGCGCAATTGTGGACATTGCTCTGACCTGCGTCACCCCAAAGGGTGCAGCGAACAGTGTCGGCTGTACGACCGTCGGTGCTTTTGATCTGGTGACATTCCTTGTACCAACGGATACCGTGGCCCATTCCGCCTGTGTCTGGTCAGATGCGCAGCGCGAAACCACCTATGGCCTGGAGTGAACAGATACTGAAAAAGGGAATGCAGGCGCGTGAGGGGGAGCATGAGAGCGCGGCCTGCATTCCCCAACCGTCGCTTATTTCATACTACAAGGGTTGTTGCATGGGTTGTGTTTCATACTGCA
>CAZTGM010000011.1:7617-36344 GCA_964613235.1 uncultured Zetaproteobacteria bacterium
TTTCTCATGATGACATCCTCCAGAGATACCTTCGGCATCCTTTCGGAGTGTGGTCATGTCAGTTTGCCGTTTCTTACAGTGCGGTGGCGCAGGCATGAGCAGAGGCCCATGCCCATTGAAAATTGAAGCCGCCGAGGTGGCCTGTGACATCGACGACTTCACCGATGAAATACAGACCGGGCACACGGCGTGCTTCCATGCTGGCCGATGACAATTCGGCGGTATCCACACCGCCGACGGTGACTTCTGCTGTGCGATAGCCTTCGCTGCCGTTGGGTTTGAGTTTCCAGTGGTGAAGAAATGCCTCAATCTGTTGAACCTGTTGGGTGGATACGGCTTCGAGTGGCCCTTTCAGGCGCATCTGTTCGCATAATAACCGGGCCAGTCGTTTGGGTAGCAGTTCGGCCAGTGCCGTGATCAGTCGGGCCTGTGGTCGTTTCCGCTGCCATGTATGCAGCGCCCTGGAGATATCGGTGTCGGGCAAGAGATCGATATCAATGTGTTCCCCCGGTTGCCAGTAGGAGGATATCTGCAGAATGGCCGGGCCGGACAGACCGCGATGGGTGAACAGCATGGCTTCGCGAAAATGTTGCCGTCCGCAGCGCACACACACATCCAGTGAAATGCCGGCCAGAGCCTTCAGGCGCTCCTTTTCCCGACCGGTAAATGTCAGTGGCGCCAGGCCTGCACGCGGCGGCACGATATTCAGGCCGAATTGTTCGGCAATCTTCAGACCGAAGGGCGTTGCCCCCATCTTCGGGATGGACAGCCCACCGGTGGCGATGACCAGTTTGTCTGCGCTGAAAATGCCCTGTGAAGTATGCAGCCGGAAATGATCACCCTTATTGATGCGCATGATCTGTGTGTGCATGCGCATGCAGACGTGGCCACGGCGACATTCACTCAGCAGCATGTTGACGATGTCTTTTGCTGTGTGATCGCAGAACAACTGGCCGTGTTTACGCTCATGCCAGGCGATGTCGTATTGCTCCACCATGGACAGGAAATCGGCAGGCGTAAAGCGTGCCAGTGCCGATTTGCAGAAGTGCGGGTTTTGCGACAGGAAATGTTCGGCACTGGTGAAACGGTTGGTAAAATTACAACGTCCGCCACCGGAGATCAGGATTTTTTTACCTGGTTTGTCGGCATGATCGAGGATGCATACGCGTTTGCCACGCTGACCGGAGATGGCTGCACACATCAGCCCTGCAGCGCCGGCGCCGATAATGATGACATTGAAATGTGTGCTATCGGCGGAATTCATAGACGGATTGTGTCAGTCTTCCGGAGTACGGCAAGGGCTTTTTATTAGCAAGTGAAAGTAAATAATTATTTACTAATATAATGAAGTATGTAGTATGCGCCAAAAAGACAGAACAAGGACTGTGCCACTGCACAGTCGCAAAGAAGAGGATGTTTGATCATTGAAACAGAGGCGGGCAGCTAACGTGTTATATAAAGAACTGGGCTGGATTATTGTCGTGAAGGTTATTGCCATTGCACTGATCTGGTGGTTGTTTTTCAGCGTGGATGCTCCTGTTGATCCTCAACATATGTTCTGATTACTGAAGCGTCACAGGAGAGATCGCGTGGAATTGGATGCATTGGTCAACATTTCGAGATTACAGTTTGCGTTTACAGCACTGGTTCACTTTCTGTTTGTTCCTTTAACACTGGGCCTGTCATTAATGCTGGTTGTCATGGAATCGTTGTATGTCAAAACCGGGCAACAAATCTACAAGGATATGACAAAGTTCTGGGGTAAACTGTTTGCCATTAACTTTGCCATGGGTGTTGTGACAGGCCTGACGATGGAATTCCAGTTCGGCACCAACTGGGCCTATTATTCTCATTACGTAGGCGATATTTTCGGTGTACCACTGGCCATCGAAGGAATGATGGCATTTTTCCTCGAATCGACGTTTATCGGTCTGTTCTTTTTCGGCTGGGACAAGCTGAGTCGCAAAAAGCATCTGATGGTGACTGTACTGGTGGCGCTGGGCTCCAATCTGTCGGCATTGTGGATCCTGATCGCCAATGGGTGGATGCAGCATCCGGTTGCCTCTTTTTTCAATCCGGAGACCATGCGCATGGAGTTGAGCGGTTTCTGGCCGTTGATTCTGAATCATGTCGCGCAGATCAAGTTCCTGCATACCTTGTCTGCCGGTTATCTGACTGGAGCGATCTTTGTGCTGGGTATTAGCAGTTGGTACCTGCTTAAGGGGCGAGATATCGAGTTTGCACGTCGTTCATTCGTTGTCGCCGCTGCCTGCGGCGCGGTGGTGGCATTGGGCACCGTCATGCTGGGTGATGAGTCCGGTTATTATGTGGCCGAACATCAGCCTACCAAGATGGCAGCCATTGAAGCGGAATGGCATACCGAGAACGCACCGGCCGCATTTACTGTGGCAGGCTGGATCAATGAAGGCGAAGGGCGTACGGATTATGCCATCAAGATTCCATACGCACTGGGGCTGATTGCGACGCGTTCGGCCGACGGCGTGGTGCCAGGCATTCATAATCTGGTGGAAGAAAATGAGCAGAGGATTCGGGATGGGCTTATCGCCTATGCATTATTGCCTGCCATGCGTGATCGCACGGCGGATGCGCAGCAAAGAAAGGTGTTTCAGGATCATGTTGATAACCTGGGCTATGCCCTGTTGCTGAAGAAATATACCGATGATCCGCTAAAGGCCAGTAATACGATGATCACACAGGCTGCCGAGGATACGGTGCCGAAGGTAGCCCCGTTGTTCTGGACGTTCCGTATCATGGTCCTGATCGGCTTCCTGCTGGTGATGCTGCTGATGTATGCGTTGGTATCCGCTCGCCGCGGTTCGGCATGGAACAAGCGCTGGTTGCTCAGACTGGCTGTCTGGGCCATTCCATTGCCCTTTATTGGTGTGGAGCTGGGCTGGTTTGTCGCCGAGTATGGTCGCCAGCCATGGGCGATTTACGAGGTCCTGCCGACAGGTCTTGCGGTATCCAGCCTTGATGTCGGAGATGTACAGGCTTCGCTGACGGCTTTCGTGATCATGTATTTAACGTTGTTTGCAGTGGAGCTTTTCCTGATGTTCAAATATGCGCGTCTTGGACCCAGTGCCCTGCATACCGGACGCTATCACTTTGAAGGAGGTCAGGCATAATGTTCGACTATGAAACACTACGATTGATCTGGTGGATTCTGATTGCCGTATTGCTGGTTGGTTATGCGGTCATGGACGGATTCGACCTGGGTGTGGGTACGTTACTTCCTTTTATTGCCAAAAGTGATGATGAACGCCGCGTGTTGATCAATGCCATTGGTCCGACCTGGGATGGCAATCAGGTATGGCTGATTCTGGGAGCAGGTGCTGTGTTTGCAGCATGGCCGGCTATTTATGCCGCTGCCTTTTCAGGTATGTATGCCGCATTGTTGCTGGTTCTCTTCGCGTTATTTTTAAGGCCGGTTGGCTTTGATTACCGCAGCAAGATCGATCACCCGCTATGGCGAAAGGTCTGGGATTATGCGTTGTTTCTCGGCGGTTTTGTACCGGCGCTGGTCATGGGGGTTGCTTTCGGAAACTTCTTGCAGGGTGTTCCGTTCCATTTTGATGAAACGCTACGCAGTTTCTATGATGGTGGGCTGATCGACCTGCTAAATCCGTTTGCCCTGCTTGCCGGTCTGGTATCGGTGGCCATGCTGACGATGCACGGAGCCAATTTTTTGCTCATCAAGACCGAGGGCGTATTGCAACAACGCGCGCTGCGTGCTTCGCGCATGTCGGCGGTAGTGACCATCGTGCTGTTCGTGCTTGCCGGAGTGTGGATTATCAATGGTATCGAAGGGTTCAGAATTCTCAGTAATATCGATATGCAGGCTGCATCCTCGCCCTTTGGCAAAACCGTTGTGCGTGAAATTGGTGCCTGGATGCATAATTTCTATGTTCACCCATGGATGTGGGCCGCACCGGTGGCCGGTATCGGCGGCGCGCTGCTGGTATTGCTGTTCGGGGTCCGCAGGCCGGGCATGAGCTGGATTGCCAGCGCGGTGTCCGTGGCTGGCATTGCGACAACAGCAGGTCTGGCCATGTTCCCGTTCGTGTTGCCATCAAGCACGCATCCTTCGCAAAGTCTGCTGATGTGGGATGCGACGTCCAGTCAGTTAACTCTTTGGCTGATGCTGCTGGCGGCGGTTATTTTTATTCCGTTGATTTTGTTTTATACGGCCTGGGTGTTTCGCGTGTTGCGCGGCAAGGTGACCGTGGAACAGATTCAGCAAAATGATCATGCAGTTTATTAAGGGGGTTCAGAGTGTGGTATATGGTATGGCTGATATTTGCTGCATTCACGGTCTATATCGGTGTGCGCGTATCTTTGAACACAGATATTGAATAATCAGTGAACATCCAGCTTCTCTGAATATCTTTAATCAGGTCTGGATGACAGTTTCGAACAGGCTGCCTCACGACAGCCTGTTTATCTTATTCTTCAACAACGCTGGTATGGCCGGGTGCCTGTTTTTCAGATGGAGGTGACATCACGATGCGGACATCCACTCCCAGCAGGTTCAGACACTCAATCATTTTGATTTCGCTGATGCCGTGATAATTGCCACGCAGCAGATTGGACACTTTCGGCTGCGAAATGCTAAGGATGTCGGCAGCCTGCTGCTGGGTAAGCTGACGTCCCCGGATGATTCCCCTGATTTTTTCCGCCAGACCTGTCTTGACATGGGCAAGATCTACAGTGGTTTCTGAAACTTCAGTCATGGTTGCTCTCCTTGCTTGTGATCGTTAAGGAATTCTGACCCCACCTGTTGTTCCTCATATGTCTGTTATTACTATAGCATACTCTGGGGATAAAAGCGACGGGAAGGTTTTTGCCGGATATTTACGAATACTTCCGTATCAGTTCATCATCAGGACTACGATGTTTCTGTATGCAGGATAGCTTCTGCCGCCTTCAGGCCATCGACGGCCGCACTGACAATGCCACCGGCATAACCTGCGCCTTCGCCGACCGGATAGAGGCCGGCAAGCGATACACTTTGCATGTTGGCACCACGCGGGAGGCGCACCGGTGAACTGGTTCGTGTTTCACTGCCCAGCAGATTGGCTTCCTCACTGACATAGCCGCGCATTTTACGGCCGAAGGCCTGCAGCCCTTCAGCCAGCGGAGTGCTTAACCAGCGCGGGAATATCTCATACAGATCGGCGGCCACGGCCAGTGGCTTGAAACGCGTCGGTGCCAGTGTGCCGGATGCGCGTGCTCGGATGAAATCGGTTAAACGCATGGCCGGCGCAGCATAGCGGTTATCTGCAGCGCGATATGTGGCCTGCTCCAGTTCGCGCTGAAAGGCCATACCGACCAGCGGCTGCATCGGCAGGCCGTGACGCATCAGGTCTGTCGGATCAAGCTGCACAACTATGCCGGAATTGGCCCAGGCACCGCTTCGTCTGGCATTACTCATGCCATTGACGGCCATGGCCTTTTCTTCGGTCGGGGATGGCACAATGAGTCCGCCCGGACACATGCAGAACGAATAAATGCCGCGTTTTCCCAGATGCACATCGGGTACCTGATGCGTCAGGCGGTATTCGGCCGCACCCAGTGCGGGATGAGTGGCAAAACGGCCATATTGAATACGGTTGATCAGTGCCTGTGGATGTTCGGCACGTACGCCGACAGCAAATGGTTTGGCTTCTATGGCAATGCCGTGTTGAAAGAGACGTCGAAATGTATCGCGTGCCGAATGACCAGTGGCCAGGATAACGTGTTCGGCACGGATTTCTTCACCAGTGGCGGTACGCACACCGGCAATGTGTCGTCCATGCGTCAGCAATGCATCGACGCGGGTATTGAAGCGATAATCGACACCGAGTGAGAGCAGATATTCGCGCATACGGCGCACAATGCGTACGAGCTTGTCCGTGCCCAGATGCGGATGCGCGTCGATGAGGATATCCCGATCTGCACCGAAGCGCACGAATGTATGCAATACATGACGCAGGAACGGGTGTTTGATGCGGGTATAGAGTTTGCCATCGGTATAGGTGCCTGCGCCGCCCTCACCGAAACAGATATTGCTTTCCGGATCCAGTTCGCCGCGCGAGCGCAGCCGGCCAATATCGCGCATGCGTTGCTCCACCGGCTTGCCTCGCTCAAGCAGGGTCACATGTAAACCGGCTTCGGCCAGAGCCAGGGTGGCGAAAAGGCCGGCAGGACCTGCGCCGACGATGATGATATGTGCTTTCGTTTCCATGCGCTGGCGGAATATAGCCGGTGGCTGATGTTCCAGCAGGGAATGGTCGATGACTGTAATACCGGGCGGTAACGTTTGCAGGGCATGCGACAGTTCGACCTCGTAATGGCAGATCTGGTGCACATGCTGTTTCCTGCGTGCGTCGATGGTGCGACGCACGCAACGGTAATGGATCAGTTGTGCAGGCTGGCAGCCGAGCAGCGCAAGCAGGTGCTGACGAATACTTGCTTCGTCATCATCCAGTTCGATACGGACATTGGTGACCCGATAGAGCACTCCTGTGATAAGAGAGGTCAGACGGCAGCCAGATGGCCGTGACTGGTATGGGAGATGTGATTGTCGGCATCGACATACACCAGTGTCGGTCTGAAATGTTCGGCCTCGGTGGCATCCATGTCGGCATAGGTGCAGAGAATCAGCAGATCGCCCGGTGATGCCTTGTGTGCGGCCGCGCCGTTGACGCCGATGGTGCCGGAACCACGCGGAGCGACGATGGCATAGGTCGTGAAGCGTTCTCCATTGCTCACATTATAGATGTGCAATTGCTCGAATGGCCGGATGTTGGCTGCTTCCATCAATGCCTGATCGATGGCGCAGGAACCTTCGTAATCGAGTTCGGCATGGCTAACCGTGGCGCGGTGAATTTTTGATTTCAGCATGGTCAGTTTCACGAATGGGCCTCCATAAAGTCGAGCGGCATATTATCAATCAGACGCGCATTGCCAATGCGAGCGGCAATGAACGCGCGCGCAGGCTGGTCAGGCTGTAGTTCGCCAAGTGCGTGCAGGGTATCGGCATGGCGGATATCCAGATATTCAGGTGTGATTCCTTGCGTCTGCAGCACAGCCTGACCTGTATCGAGAAGTTGCCTGCAATCGCGGATGCCGGAAGCGGCCTGCTCTGCCATGGCAATCAGTGTCTGGGACAGGGCCGCAGCACGACGACGCTCGGATGCATCGAGATAGCGGTTGCGGCTGCTCATGGCCAGGCCATCGTGTTCGCGCACCGTGGCCACGCTGACGATTCTGGTTGGCAGATGCAGGTCATGCACCATCTGCCGGATGATGGTCAGTTGTTGCCAGTCCTTTTCACCGAACACGGCGATATCCGGCTGAACGATATTGAACAGGATATTGACGACCGTGGCCACACCATCGAAATGGCTGGGTCGGCTCGCTCCACAAAGCGTGTTGCCCAGTGCTCCGACTTTCATGGAAACCTGCGGAGTGGCATCAGTATACAGTGTGGCCGGATGAAAGATCATATCGACACCGGCCTGTTCACAGCGATCCGCATCAGCCTCAAAGGTGCGCGGATAACGATCCAGGTCCTCATTGGCGCCGAATTGCAGCGGATTAACGTAAATGCTGACGACAACTATATCGGCCTGTTGTCGTGCGGCTTCGATGAGCCGTATATGGCCATCGTGCAGGCAGCCCATCGTCGGCACCAGCGCAATGCTGCGCGTACCGTGCCAGGCAGCCAGTGTCTGGCGAACATCGGCAGGGTGATGCAAAATATCCATTTCAGGATTCCGGGAAGCGGCCGCTGCGTACATCATCCGCCCAGCGCCGGATAGCATCATGGATGGTGGTACGCAAATCGGCATAGGCTGGTGCAAACGGCGGATTGTTTGCAGAGATGCCGAGCAGATCATGCCAGACCAGCACCTGCGCATCGCAATCGGTGCCTGCGCCGATACCGATGGTGGGAATGGTCAGTCTATTGGTGATGTCGGTAGCCAGATCGGCCGGGATATTTTCCAGCACAAGGCATACTGCGCCGGCATCGGCAACCGCAGCGGCATCGTGCAACAGCTGTTTGCGTTCTTCTTTATCCTTGCCGCGTTTGCCGTAGCCGCCGAATTTTTTCACCGATTGTGGTGTCAGGCCGATGTGCGCAACGACGGCAATGCCTCGCTTGGCCAGAAAGCGGATCGTGTCGGCCATGATCACGCCCCCCTCAATCTTGACGGCATCGCAGCCGGTCTGCTGCAGCACGTGCACGGAAGTCTCGAATGCCTGTTCCGGCGAACGTTGATAGCTGCCGAACGGCAGATCGCAGACCACCCAGGCATGCGTGCGGCCTCGTACGACGGCGCTTGTGTGATGGATCATGTGTTCGAGTGTGACCGGCAGCGTGGAATCGAAGCCCAGCGCAACCATGCCGAGTGAATCGCCGACGAGCAGTACATCGGCGCCGGCTTCTTCGGCAAGCCGGGCGGAGACGGCATCATAAGCCGTCAGCCATACGATTTTCTGGCCTTGCTGCTTGGCGCGCAACAGCGTCGCTGCAGTGACCGGTTTACGACTGTTCATCATCACCTTTCCGCTTCGGCCCCTTGGTGGGTGCCGTCTTTAAGGACAAGCGAAGCATAGCGGCGGTGACGGCATATTGTCCAATTGCTGTGCCGACGTTTGCTTTCGGCGACAGAATCAGCAGCATCGCGGCTTTGAATTTCACAACGATTCTGGAGAGGTTGCCGGTGTCCGATCATTATGATGCACAGCAGATAGAGGCCAAATGGCAGGGCCGTTGGGCCGCAACAGGCGTGGATGCAGCCGGCGATGACCCGTCGGATACCCGCGAACGTTATTATTGCCTGGTCATGTTTCCTTATCCATCCGGCAACCTGCATATGGGTCATGTGCGCAATTATTGTCTGGGCGATGCTGTGGCCCGCTACAAGCGCATGCGCGGTTTCAATGTGTTGCATCCGATTGGCTGGGATGCGTTCGGGCTGCCAGCGGAAAATGCGGCCATCAAACACAAGCGTCCGCCAGCCGTCTGGACGAAGGCGAATATCGATCAGATGCGTGAGCAGCTGAAGCGTCTGGGCCTGTCCTACGACTGGTCGCGCGAGATTGCCACCTGCCATCCCGATTATTATCGCTGGGAGCAATGGCTGTTTACCTGGCTGATGGAAAAGGGGCTGGCCTATCAGGCCGATGCCGAGGTGAACTGGTGCGATCCCTGCCATACGGTGCTGGCCAATGAGCAGGTTGTCGATGGTGCCTGCTGGCGTTGCGATACGCCGGTCATTCGCAAGAACCTGAAGCAATGGTTTATCCGTATCACGGCCTATGCCGAGGAATTGCTGAACGACCTGGATCAGTTAAGCGGCTGGCCGGAAAAGGTTGTGGGCATGCAGCGCAATTGGATCGGCAAGTCGGTCGGCGCGGAAGTGTCGTTTGCCATCGAGGGCCGTGACGACACGCTGGATATTTTTACGACGCGACCGGATACGCTCATGGGCGTAACCTATATGGCCGTGGCGGCTGGTCATCCGCTGGCGCAGGAGGCGGCGCAGCATAACCCGGCCCTGGCGGCGTTTGTCGAGGAATGCAGTCATATCTCGACCAAGGAAGCTGATATCGAGACGATGGAGAAGAAGGGCATGCCGCTGGGCATTGAGGCAATCCATCCCGTGACAGGTGAGCGTATCCCGGTGTGGGTAGCCAATTTTGTGCTCATGGGTTACGGCACGGGTGCGGTTATGAGTGTGCCGGCGCACGATGAACGTGATCATGCCTTTGCAAGGAAATATGGCCTGCCGATCAAACAGGTGATTCGTCCGCAGGGCGGTGAATGGGATATCGATATTGCAGCATTTACCGAAAGTGGTGTGCTGATACATTCCGGCACGTTTGATGGGCTCGGCTCGGAAGAAGCCAGAGGGGCCATCACGGCATGGCTGGCTGATCATGGCAAGGGGAAAGCACGTGTGCAGTATCGCCTGCGTGACTGGCTGGTATCCCGTCAACGCTACTGGGGGGCGCCGATTCCCGTCATCCATTGCGCGGACTGCGGAGCCGTGCCGGTGCCGGAGGATCAGTTGCCGGTGGAGTTACCGACCGATCTGCAGCCGACCGGTGGTGCATCGCCATTGAACGATTGTGATGCGTTCCGTCATACGACATGCCCGCGTTGCGGCAAGCCTGCCGAGCGTGAGCTGGATACCTTCGATACGTTCATGGAATCATCCTGGTATATGGATCGCTATACCAGTCCGCGCAATGACAGGGTGATGGTGGATGCTGAAGCCATGGCACGCTGGGCGCCTGTCGACCAATATATCGGCGGCGTGGAACATGCCGTCCTGCATCTGCTCTATGCCCGTTTTTATCACAAGCTCATGCGCGATGCGGGCCTGTTCACGCGCGAGCAGGGCGGTGATGAGCCGTTCCGCAACCTGCTGACGCAGGGCATGGTGCTCAAAGACGGTGCGAAAATGAGCAAGTCCAAGGGAAACACCGTTGATCCGAACGCTATCATTGAACATCTGGGGGCGGATACGGCGCGTCTGTTCACGTTGTTTGCGGCGCCACCGGAGAAGGACCTGGAATGGAATGATGCCGGTGTCGACGGTGCGCACCGTTTCCTGAAACGCGTCTGGCGGCTGGCGGACAGGCTGGATGCAGAGGTATGTGGCGATGATGACGCTGCAGCCGTGAAGGCGCTGCGTTTTGCCATTCATGCCACGATTCAGAAAGTCACGCATGCCTTTGAGCATGGCTTTGCCTTCAATGTGGCCATTGCCGCGCTGATGGAATTAAGTAATACGCTACAGGATTTTGTACCAGCCGGCGAGCAGGGTCGGGCGGCATATCGCGAGGGGCTGGATGCGCTGGTAGCGATGCTGGCGCCATTCGTGCCGCATTTCGCCTGCGAAATGGGCGAGCGACTGGGGTTTGATACGATGGCTGTGATGCGAGCCTGGCCGGAAGTGGATGAAAGCGCACTGGTACAGGATGAAATTACGCTGGTGGTGCAGATTCAGGGCAAGAAGCGTGGTGAAATCACGGTGCCGAAAGATGTGACGCAGCAACAGGCGCTGGCAGCAGCCGAGGCGGAAGCATCCATTCGCAAATGGCTGGACGGTATGCAGATCGTCAAGGTGATCCTGGTGCCTGGACGTTTACTTAATATCGTTGTGAGGCCGGCATGATGGTTCGCTTGATGCCGCTGTTGCTGGCTCTGCTGCTGTCCGGCTGCGGCTATCATCTGGTTGGCCAGGGGCAGAACGGCGTTTTAACGGGAAGTAAAACTGTGGCGCTGGTGGCATACAGTTTGCCGGTACGTTATGTCACCATGTTCAGGTCGAAGCTGGAACAGGCCGGATACAGCGTGCGGGATAAAAGTCAGCGTGATGTCGATGCTGTATTATTACTGCGCCAGGATTCCGTGCACTATACACCTTCGGCCTATGACAAGGCGGGTATCGCGACACAATATCGCATGACGATCAGCGGTCACCTTACGGTAGAGAAAAACCGGAAAGCAGTCTGGAACAGCGGCAATGTGACAAGCAGCGGTGATATTTTTGTGGCCGGTGGCCCGGCGAGCATCGAGGCCTCACGTGTACGGCTGGAAGAGGATTTGCAACGGCAGTGGCTGCGAGATATCTGGGCGAGACTGCAATCAGGATTTTGATGTGGAGCTAGGCCCCGATCGCCTGCTGTCGACGCCATCGTCCGTCTGTTATTTGCACGGCGAAGACCGGGATGCGTTGTTTGAGGCCGCTGAACAATTGCTGGCAGGGCATGGTGAGGATGCCTTGCGTTTGCGCGTAGATGTTTCGGATATTGATCAGATTCAGGTGGAAATGCGTAATACGGGGTTGTTCGGACCGCATTGTTGCCATGCGTTGATCCGCAATGCGGAGGCGGCAACACCCAAACAGGGTGAGCAGTTGTTGGCGTTGGCAACACAGGTTGCAGCACCGCATCGATTGATTATCTGTGCTCCCGAGATGTCGTGGAAAAAGGCACTGCACAAGAAAATGCTGGCAGCTGAACATATTGCCTGCTGTCGGTTTCGCTTTCCCGATCAGGCCGGTTTCATTCGCTGGCTGGAGCAGCACTGTGCAGCAGTGGGCGTACATCCTAATGCCGATGCGTTGGCTTATATCGGTGAACGTCTGTTTGGCATGCGGCAGGCTGCACGGCAGCTGGTCGAGCGTTTGCAATGGTATCGCGGCGATGATGATGCACCGGTTACACTGACCGTGGTCATGGCGCTGTTGGGCGAGAAAAGTCCGGATGAACTGGAGGACTGGTGTCATGCCGTGGCCATGCGTGATGCCAGAGCCTTGTCGCTGACACGTGCCCTGTTGTACGGGCAGGGGGTGAGCGAGGTGCAGATGCTCTCCTGGCTGGGTACGCGTATGCAGCAGTTGTTGATGTATCGCTGGTTTCAGAGTCAGCGGCATCGTAATGCCTTGCAGGCGGCGGCCGTGTTCGGTGAGGCGAGGCAGCGGGTCGGCAGGGAGGCCGGACAATGGACGGGTCGCGAGCTGGTACGGGCAGTTGGTCGCATCGTTGCCGCGGAGAAACAGCTCAAGGGTGCAGCCATGGAGGAGAATCCGGTTATTATGGAGCGGTTAACGCTGGACCTGGTGGCGCGCGGGCATTTGTAATGAACGACTGGCAGCACTTTGAGCGCGAGCATGTCTGGCATCCCTATGCCTCGATGTTGCAGCCGATTCCGACGTATGCAGTGCGTCGCGCGGAGGGTGTCTGGCTGGAACTTGAGGATGGACGCCGACTCATCGACGGCATGGCCTCGTGGTGGTGCGCCATTCATGGTTATAATGTACCGGAGCTGAACGCAGCCCTGCAGGCACAAAGCAAGCAGATGGCGCATGTCATGTTTGGCGGACTGACGCATCAGCCGGCTGCGGAACTTGCCAGGCGATTGATCGATTTGACTCCGGGCGATATGCAGCATGTGTTTTTTGCCGATTCCGGTTCCGTGTCCGTGGAAGTGGCATTGAAAATGGCATTGCAATACTGGCAGGCGCGGGGGGAAACAGGGAAACATCGATTTCTGACCATTTGTCACGGTTATCACGGCGATACGTTTGGTGCCATGAGTGTCTGTGATCCGGTTTCCGGCATGCATCATCTGTTTGCTGCATTTCTGCCGCAGCAGTTATTTGCCGATGCGCCGACAGCGCAGAGCGATGACGCTTGGGACGATACGCAGATCGCATCATTTCGCGCGCTGATGGAGTATCATCATAAAGAGCTGGCAGCCGTCATTCTGGAGCCGATCGTGCAGGGTGCGGGCGGTATGCGTTTTTATGCGCCGGAGTTCCTGCGTCAGGTACGTCAGTTGTGCGATGCATATGATGTGTTGCTCATTGTTGATGAAATTGCCACGGGCTTTGGACGCACAGGCAGGATGTTCGCCTCCGAGCATGCTGCTGTTGCACCGGACATCATCTGTCTTGGCAAGGCGTTAACCGGCGGGTATATGACACTGGCGGCGACATTGACCACGGCGCGTGTCTGTCAGGGAATTCATGCCGATGGGCAGGGCGTGTTGATGCATGGCCCGACATTCATGGCCAATCCGCTGGCCTGCGCCGTGGCAGCGGCCAGCATCGATCTGTTACTGGCATCATCCTGGCAGCAGCGCGTGTGCCATATTGAGCAGCGTTTGCGCGAGGGATTGGCGCCATGTCGTACACATGCGGTCGTGCATGATGTGCGTGTGTTGGGTGCCATCGGTGTTGTGGAAATGAAACGGTCCATTGATGTGGCGCGTGTGCAGCAGCAACTGGTGGATCGAGGCGTTTGGCTGCGTCCGTTCGGGCGGTTATTGTATACCATGCCGCCGTATATTCTGGATGATGCGCAACTGGATGCGTTGACCTCGGCTATGTACGCGGTGCTTGATGATGTCTGATATCCGTCTGAACAAGGCCGTGCTGGATGTGAGCAACCATGATCGCGATGTGGCCGGCATGCGCTATGTGTATCCTGTTGTGTCGCGCCGGGCGGGCGGGGTGTCGGTGGGCATTAACCTGAATCCGAACCATGCCTGCAACTGGCATTGCGCCTATTGTCAGGTGCCGAACCTTGTACGGGGCTCGGCACCTGATATCGATATGGTATTGCTGCGACAGGAGCTGACAACGATGCTTTCTGCCATCACGCTGGGTGATTTTCTTGCCGAACACGCGCCGCCGGACATGCGCAGCCTGTGCGATGTGGCCATATCAGGTAATGGCGAGCCGACCAGTTGCCACAGATTCGATGTGATTGTGCAATGCATTATCGACGTGATGCGGCAATTCGATATCGCCGTGCCATTGCGCCTGATTACCAATGGCAGTTATATGGGCAAGGCCCATGTGCAGCGTGGCCTGAAGCTCATGCAGGCGTATGGCGGCGAAGTGTGGATCAAGGTCGATGCGGCTGATGAGGATGCCATTCGTCGCATCAACGGCGTGCAACTGGATGCTACGCGCCTGTATGCGCAGGTCAAACAGGCCGCAGAGCTGTGCCCGACATGGATTCAGACCTGCATGATGGCCTGGGATGGTGCGTCGCCGCCGGCGCACGAGATTGATGCCTACCTTGCGCTGTTGCATCAATTCAGAAAAACGGACGTGCCGATCAGGGGTGTATTGCTCTATGGGCTGGCACGCCCTTCGATGCAGCATGAGGCGGTGCATGTGCATGCGCTGGATGTGGCGTGGATGCGGGGGCTGGCACAACGAATTGAAGATATCGGTATATCGGTACAACTCAGCGACTAAGTAGTGTCAGGTATGTAAATAAACGTTTGCATGCTTGAAAATGTATCGCTATCGTTCGCCGCCCGAAAAGAAGGAAAGAAACCAAGAGGTAAATACGTTCATGTCTTTGGCGCTGGAAGAAAAAAACGCGATAATCGAAAAATACCGCCGCAATGAGGGCGATACCGGTTCACCGGAAGTGCAGATTGCTCTCCTCACAGAGCGCATCAATCAGTTGCAGGGACATTTCAAGTCTCATCACAAGGATCATCATTCCCGTCGTGGCCTGCTGAAAATGGTTGGTCGCCGCAGAAATCTTCTTAACTATTTGAAGAACAAGGATTTTAACCGTTACCGCACGCTTATCGAAAGCCTGGGGTTACGTCGCTAAAATATATTCGGCGGCTCCGGAAGGGGCCGCCGTTTTTCTTTTCTCGCGTTGAGACCACGCCAAGGGCATGTGCGAAAAAAGGAAAATGAATATGTTTGATATCAAGAAAACCCAGGCCGATGTAGGCGGTCGCACCATCTCATTTGAAACAGGACGCATTGCACGTCAGGCCGGTGGTTCGGTGCTGGCGCAGGTCGGCGATGTCGTTGTTCATGTCGCTGCAACGGCAGCCAAGCAGCCATTGCAGGGCGTGGATTTCATGCCGCTGACCGTTCACTATCAGGAAAAGACGTATGCCGCTGGCCGTTTTCTCGGTGGTTTCATCAAGCGCGAAGGTCGCCCGTCCGAAAAGGAAACGCTGACCAGTCGTCTGATCGATCGTCCGATTCGTCCGTTGTTCCCCAAAGGCTATTTTCATGAAACACAGGTCATTGCGACAGTAATTTCGGCCGATGAGGGAACCAATCCGGATATCATTGCTATTAATGGTGTATCCGCAGCACTGTCCATCTCCGATGTACCGTTTGCCGAGCCGATCGCAGCAGCCCGCGTGGGTCTGATCGATGGCGAGTTCGTACTCAATCCGACTTATGCGCAGCTGGAAGAATCTGATCTGGATCTGATTGTTGCCGGTACCCGCGATGCCGTTCTGATGATTGAATCGGAAGCGAAGGAGCTGTCCGAAGAGCAGATGCTCGATGCCATTGATTTTGGTCAGCAGGGCTATCAGCCGGTCATCGATGCGATTGAGGAACTGGTCAAACTGGCAGGCAAGGAAAAGCTGGCCGTGGAACTGGCTGGCAGCGAAGACGTGCAGGCTGCCGTGAATGAGGCGTTTGAGGCCGAAGTGCGTGAGGCCTATGCGATTGTTGATAAATCCGCACGCTCGGCCCGGCTGGAAGCCATTCGTGCTGCAGCACAGGAGAAGCTGGCCGGTACGGAAGATGCACCGGGTGAATTCTCTTCCAACGATGTGTCTTCCGCGATGAAGAGCCTGGAAAAGGATGTCGTGCGTCGTTCGATCATTGACGGTAATCCGCGTATTGACGGTCGTAAGACCGATGAGGTTCGCGCCATCGATTGCCAGGTCGGCGTCTTGCCGCGCACGCATGGTTCTGCCTTGTTTACGCGTGGCGAAACCCAGGCGTTGGTGACGATTACGCTGGGTACCGAATCCGATATGCAGCTGACCGAGTCGCTGGAAGGCGTAGCCAAGCAGCGCTTCATGTTGCATTACAACTTCCCGCCGTATTCCGTGGGTGAAGCGCGGCGCATGGGCCCTCCGGGTCGTCGTGAAATCGGGCACGGACGTCTGGCTCGTCGTGGCGTGGAGGCCGTTATTCCGCCGATGGATGAGTTTGGTTATGCGATTCGTGCCGTATCGGAAATCACCGAATCGAACGGGTCATCATCGATGGCATCGGTGTGTGGTACTTCACTGGCACTGATGGATGCAGGCGTGCCGGTGAAGGCCGCTGTGGCCGGCGTGGCCATGGGGCTGATTCTGGAAAAAGATGGTTATGCCGTGTTGACGGATATTCTCGGTGATGAAGATCATCTGGGTGATATGGACTTCAAGGTGGCTGGTACCCGCGATGGTATCACAACGCTGCAGCTGGATATCAAGATCGGTGGTCTGACCCGCGATATCATGAAGGAAGCACTGGCACAGGCCAATGCGGGCCGCATGCACATTCTGGACGAGATGGCCAAGTGCATCGATGTACCGCGTGAAAGCATTGCCGACCATGCACCGCGCATGTTCACGATGAAGATCAAGGCGGACAAGATTCGCGAGGTGATCGGTTCCGGCGGCAAGGTTATCCGAGGTATTGTTGAGGAAACCGGTGCCAAGGTGGATATCGAGGATGACGGTACGATCAAGATCTTTGCAGTCACCGGCGAAGCTGGCGAAGCGGCGAAGAAGATGATCGAGGATATCGTGGCCGAGGTGGAAGTCGGCAAGGTGTATGAGGGCAAGGTCGTCAAGCTCATGGATTTCGGTGCCTTCGTACGCATTCTCGGCAATACCGATGGGCTGGTTCATATCTCGCAGATTGCCCATCATCGTGTTGAGAAGGTCAGCGATGAATTGAGCGAAGGCGAGACGGTACGTGTGAAGGTGCTGGAAGTGGATCGTAACGGTCGTATTCGTTTGTCCATGAAAGCACTGCTTGACGAGCCGGCTGAAGGCTGATGACTCCGCAGAGGCGGAAATCGTGCGTGAACGGGTGCCCTGACGGGCACCCGTTTTACTTGCAGGGGTGAAGGTATGACAGATCACTATGCACGTGAAACCCGGCTCAGTGACGGGCCGCTGGTGGTAACGCATGCGATGTCCGAGGCGCAAAGCGTGGCTATCGGCATTTTTATCGACATCGGTAGTCGCGATGAGCAGGAATATCAGCATGGCATCAGCCATGCGCTGGAACATATGCTGTTCAAGGGCACCGAAGAGCTGGATGTGCATGCCTTGTCGGCCCGTCTGGATGAGTTGGGCGGACATGCCAATGCCTATACTTCGCGTGAGCGCACCTGCTTTCACATGCAGGTTCTGCATGAGCACTGGCAGGAAGCATTGTCATTGCTCTCCGGCATGGTATGCCGGCCAGCCTTGCCGCAGGACGAATGGCAGCGCGAGCGGGAAGTCATCTATTCGGAAATGGCTATGGTCGAGGATAGTCCGGAGGAATGGGTCATGGATCAGCATGTGGCCGCATTGTTTCCGAGCGATGCACTGGGACGCAATATTCTCGGCACACATGATTCCCTGCAACAGATGCAGGCAACAGATTTGCGCGCCTATCTGCAACAATATTATGCCGCTCCCTATCTGTTGATTGCGGCCGCTGGCAATATCGACCATGAGCAACTGGTGGCTGCCGTATCGGCCATCGACTGGCGCAGTCAGGGCGGAGCACGCCCTCGTTTGCCGGTGATGTTGCAGGCCGGTATGAAGCCTTTGCCGCGCGAAGGAGAGCAGGCACATCTGGTTGTATCCTACCCTGGTATTCATGCGGCATCCGATGAGCGTCCACTGGCCTGGCTGGCCAATCAGATGCTGGGTGGTGGCATGAGTTCGCGTTTGTTCCGGGAGGTTCGCGAGAAACGAGGCCTGGCCTATAGTATTTCCTCGCACCTGAGTATGCTGAGCGATCAGGGGATATGGACGGTCATGTGTGGCTGTGCACCGGCGCATGCCGTGGCTTCGGCGGATGTTCTGCGAGAGGTTATTGACCGTTTTGCCGAAGATTTCGAGGCACGTGAGTTTGACCGGGCCATGCAGCAATTATCCATTCAGTTTCGTATGGGCATGGATTCGGTCGAGGGACAGATGCTGTATCTCGGGTCGAGGCTGGATGAAGTGGTTATTCGTTCTCCGTTGCACTGGGTGGAACGCGTTCAGCAGGTATCCTTGCATGAATTGCGTGAGTGGGTGCGTGATCGATTGCAGCAGAAGGCATTATGGAGCGTGGCGGCGCCAAAAGCGGAACTTGCAAAAATTTGTGATAGCATTGGCCCATGTTTGAACTGATACGGGAAGATATTCGCACTGCGTTTGATCGTGATCCTGCCACGCGCTCGGCTTGGGAGGTGTTGACCTGCTATCCCGGCGTTCATGCGGTATGGGGCTATCGCATCGCGCATTATCTTTGGGAGCATCATTTCAAATGGACGGGGCGCTTCGTCTCGCATCTGATACGCTGGTTGACCGGCATCGAGATTCATCCGGGTGCAAAAATCGGTCGTCGTTTTTTTATTGACCACGGCATGGGCATTGTTATCGGCGAAACGGCGGAAATCGGTGATGATGTGACGCTTTATCACGGTGTGACGCTGGGCGGTACGACCTGGGAGAAGACCAAGCGCCATCCGACGCTGGAAGATGGCGTGATTGTCGGTGCCGGAGCCAAGGTGCTGGGGCCGATCACCATTGGAGAGCAGTCGCGTATCGGAGCCAATTCGGTGGTTTTGCGCGATGTACCGCAGCATTCCACGGTTGTCGGTATTCCGGGCACGATCGTCAGCTCAACGAAATCCCTGATCGAAAACGGCAAGATCAATCTGGATCATCATCTGCTGGCCAATCCGGTGGCAGAAGCACTGGAACACGTGTTGAAAATGATTGATGATGTGAATGCCCGCATCGATACCTTCCATCCGCGACCAAGTGGAAAAATAGCGGAAGTGGATGAACAACTGGAGCGCGATATGCAGGAAGAGCAGAAAAAGATCGAGCGTTTCCTGGGTGGTGGAGGTATTTAAGCTACCTGGTCCGGGATCTCCTTACCCGTAATACTTGACTAAAATAGTATGGTTTATAATATCCGACCTGATGATAGGGTCTTTCGACTCAGGAGGTCACGATGCGTTTAACGAGTAAGGGCAGGTATGCCGTTTCAGCCATGGTCGATCTGACCAAACAGCAGCAGGATGGGCCGGTGACACTGGCGGCCATTTCCGAACGTCAGTTTATCTCGCTTTCCTATCTGGAACAGTTGTTTCGCCGTCTGCGCGAGGGCGGACTGGTGAATTCCGTGCGCGGTCCGGGCGGCGGTTATACAATGGCCAAGGATCCATCCGAGATTACCGTGGCCGAAGTCATTCGCGCCGTCAACGAACCGGTGCATACGACGATGTGCGAGAATGGTATTCGCGGTTGCCATCGCGGCAATCGCTGCGATACGCACCAGTTGTGGGAAGCGCTTGGCCAGCATATCTACCGTTTCCTTGATGCGGTAACGATTCAGCAGGTCAGCGATGGCGAAGTGTTCCTCGACCGGGTCGAGCTGATGGACGTATCGGATTATCTCGAGCAGCCCGAAACAGTGCGCGTGGACGCGAAGATTGCAGCGGTATCTTGATTACAATGCCACAGCACCGATGCATGCGGCAGCCGTGGATGCCTATGTAGAGGCGGCCCGCGGCCTGCCGGGTAATCCGTCCAGTCTGCATTGGGCTGGACGCGACGCGCGGCGGGTACTGGAAAACGCACGTGAACATATTGCCGCAGCGATCCATGCCGAGCCTGGCAGTATCGTGTTTACCTCCGGCGGTACCGAGGCTGATAATATGGCTGTACAAGGGGTGTTGAGGCAGTCAGCACCCGGTAAAATCGTGACCACGGCCATTGAACACCCAGCGGTATTGCAGCCCCTGTTGCGCTGGAATGATGATATGCACCGGGCACAGGACTGGCAGCTTGTTCAGGTGCGCCCTGAAGCTGATGGGCAGGTACGTGCCGAAGCCATGATGGAACATATCGATGGCGATACGCGGTTGGTATGCATGATGCTGGCCAATAATGAGACAGGGGTGATCCAGCCGGTACAGCAGGTAGCGGCACACTGTCGCGCGCTGGGGGTACCGATGCTCATCGATGCCGTGCAGGGGCTGGGCAAGATAATGCTCGATATCGATGCATTGGGGGCGGATTTTGTGGCGCTTTCCGCGCACAAAATCGGCGGGCCACGTGGTGTCGGAGCGCTGGTCATGCGTCGTGGCGTCAAGCTGCCGGAACTGGCACCGGGTGGCGGGCAGGAACGCAAGCGTCGTTCCGGCACGGAGAATGTGCCGGGTATTGCTGCATTTTCGGCTGCGCTGGAACATGTGGATTTTTCTGCGACCGGAGCGATGCGCGATACTTTTGAAGCGGCATTGTTGCAACAGATACCCGATGCTCGCATTTTTGCTCAGGATACATCGCGCGTGTCCAATACCAGCATGTTTGCCGTGCCGGGACTGGATGGCGAAACCCTGTTGATGCAACTGGATCTGGCCGGCTTTGCCGTGGCTTCAGGTTCGGCTTGTTCATCCGGCAAGCGTGATCCGTCGCATGTGCTGATGGCCATGCGGGTGCATCGCGAACTGGCGCGCAGTGCGATTCGTGTCAGCTTTGGGCCGGACAACAGCCCGGAAGATGGTGTGGCGCTGGTCGAGACGCTGTTGCAAGTACGTCGACGTTTGCAGGCCATGGCCGGTGTGGCCGCCTGATAAGGAGTAGATCATGGATGTGGATATTCAACTGACTGAGGCTGCGCGTGCACGCATGCATGCCTTGCTGCAGGATGGCGCGCATCGTGGCATGCGTCTGTGCGTGCGTCAGGCCGGTTGTTCCGGTTATGAATATGTACTCGACTATACTGATGAGCCGGCTGCCGATGATCTGTACGTACCTCTGGAGCATGGTGCGCTGTATATCGATCGTGAATCGTATGAAGTAGCCCTGAAGGGATTACGGATCGATTTCCAGCAGGATGTGCTTTCCTCCTCCTTCGTTTACGATAATCCGAACAAGACTGGAGAATGTGGCTGCGGCGTTTCCTTTTCCATCGGCTGAGCGTTTCGGACTTTCCTAATGTCATGCTGCCGTTCAGACTGTCGGCATGATGAATCAAGGAGGCTCCCGATGACTTACGCTTTACTTTCTATTTCCGGTCATGATCGCCCGGGCATTGTCCGCGATGTGGCTGAGGCCATGCTGCATCTTTCGGCCAATATCGAGGATTCGTCGATGACGGCATTGCGCGGGCGCTTTACGATGATGCTCATTGTGCGCCTGCCGGAAGGCAGTGGCCTGGTGGAATTGAAAGCGGCATTGGCCGAACTTGAACAGCGTACCGGTCTGACCATTCAGTCGCAGGCTTTAAGTGCTGATGAAGTGGAGCAGGAGACCGTGGAGCCGGATTGCATTATTACCGTCCATGGTGCCGACCGTCTGGGTATTGTCTATGAGCTATCCAATACGCTGGCAGAGCGCGATGTGTCGATTGTCGATGTTTCCACGCAGGTGCGTGGAGAAGGTGAGGATGGTACCTATATCATGGTGCTGGAAGCGCATGCCGCCGGCGATGTTGAGGGCGTGCGGCAGGCTCTGGCGGATGTGTCCGAACGTCTGGGCGTGGATGTCGAGGTTCATCATCTGGATGAGGCCGTGCTGTAACCGGTGTCGCCAACGATCCTGACGTATCCTGACAAGCGGCTACGTCAACCTTCGCAAGCTGTTGAGGATTTTGCTCCTTCGCTTGACGAAACAGTGGCGCAATTACAGCAGGCGCTGGGCGAGGGGCCGGGGGCCGTGGGTATTGCCGCGCCGCAAATCGGCCTCTTTCAGCGCTTGGTCATCATTGATTGCCGCCAAAGCATGCGGCCATGTTTCAATCATGGACGAATGGTTATGATCAATCCCGAAATCACGGCATGCGAGGGCGAGCGTACTGGACGCGAAGGCTGTCTGTCGGTGCCGGACTGGGTGGGCATGGTACCTCGGGCCGTGGATGTTACGGTCCACTATCAGGATATCGCTGGCGAAATGCATGAAATACAGACCCATGGCTTTGAGGCGCGGGTTATTCAGCATGAAATCGATCATTTGGATGGCATATTGTTTATCGATCGGGTCGTATCCCGTCGGGACCTGGTGCGCCGCCTTGCCCGGGGAGCATGAAGGGGACTTGCAATAGACGCCTATCGGGCGATGATTGCTCAAAATGAAAAAGATGGTTCAGATTGTTGTCGGATTATGGGTCGTGCTGTGCGCGATGCCGTTGTTGGCCCAGGCCACAGAAGCGAGCATTCAGGATATGCGCCTGTGGACGGCTCCCGACCATTCCCGGTTGGTGCTGGATCTGACGCGATCGGTCAAATACCAAGTGTTTCGTCTGCATGACCCGGAGCGGGTTGTGATCGATATTGAGCATGCCAAACTGAAGGCCAGCCCGGCCAAGCTCAAGCTTCCTGACCCGGTAATCAAGGCCGTGCGTTATGGTACGCCTTCGGCAGGCATATTGCGTTTGGTCATTGATGTGAAGGAGCAGGTGAAGCCACGCACCTTTCTGTTGAAACCGATGCAGGGCAAGCCCAACCGTCTTGTCCTGGATTTGCTGCGACCGGAAGTGGAACAAAAAGCAGCCATTATTGCTTCGGACAAAAGGCGTAGCAGGGATATTATCATTGCTGTGGATGCCGGGCACGGTGGTGAAGACCCGGGGGCGATCGGGCCGCGCGGTCTGAAGGAAAAAACGGTGACGCTGGCTGTGGCAAAAAAGCTGGCAGAGCTGATTAACCGGCAGAAAGGCATGAAAGCCGTATTGATTCGCAAGGGCGATTACTTTGTGCCGCTCGGCAAGCGGGTGCGTCTGGCTCGCGCTGCCCATGCGGATATGATGATCAGTATTCATGCCGATTCGGTGCGTACGCGTAGCGTGAAGGGATGCAGCGTTTATACATTGTCGGAGCGTGGCGCGACGACGGACAAGGCGGCACAGGCACTGGCGGCCAAGGAAAATGCTGCCGACGAGATTGGCGGTGCTCCGTTGGATGAAGTGGATGATCCGATGGTTAGCAAGATTCTCGGTGACATGTTCCGGCGCGATGCCTTGAATTCATCACAGATTCTGGCTGAGAAGATGCTCGGACGTTTGCAAAAGGCCGGGCCGGTCAAATACGGCGCGCCCAAACGTGCGCGCTTTGTTGTACTGGGAGCACTGGAAATCCCCAGTGTGCTGGTGGAGCTGGATTATATCTCCAATCCTGAACGCGAGCGTAAACTGCGTGATGCCAGACATCAGCGGCGCCTGGCTTCTGCCCTGTTCGATGCCAGTCGCCAGTTTTTCGAGCAGATGGGAAGGCTGGGCAAACAGGCATCGCTGAAACATGGAAGTACTGTATTATGAACGTTTCGATTTATCGCCGCTTGCTGGGTTTCCTGAAGCCCTATCGGGGGCGTCTTGCCATTGCTGTGGCATGCATGGTCGTGCTGGCTGCCTGTACGGCGGCGCTGGCCTGGGCGTTGAAACCGGCACTGGATGAGGCGCTAACCGGTCAGAGCCGGCGGATGATTTATCTGATTCCGGCATTCATTGTCGGCCTGTATTTCATCAAGGGCTTTGCCTATTACGGTCAGGCCTATCTGATGGGCTATATCGGGCAGCGGGTAATCTTCGATCTTCGTAATCTGTTGTATGGGTTTCTTACCGATCAGTCGCTGAGCTTTTTCGCGCACCGTAAAACTGGCGAGTTGCTGGCGCGTATTAGCTATGATGTAACGCTGGTGCAATCGGCGGTGAGTACGGCCGTTACGGCTCTGATGCGCGATGCCATTTCCATCGTGTTTCTGGTCGGTGTGATTTTTATTCAGGACTGGACACTGGCCCTGATCGCTATCCTGGTGTTTCCGGCCATCGTGTACCCGATTGCCCGTTTCGGTCGCAAGATGCGCCATGCCACGCTTGACGGGCAGGTATCCATGGGCGAGTTGACCAGCCTGATGGAAGAGACGGTGGCCGGCATTCGGGTGGTCAAGGCCTTCGGTATGGAGGGGTACGAAAAGAGCCGCTTTCGCAAATTTACCAGCGATTTTCTGCATCATCAGCTGAAAGCCTTTCGCGTGCATGCCTTGTCGTTCCCGATCATGGAATTGCTGGCCGGCTTTGGCATTGCCGGCGTGCTGCTGTATGGCGGTTTGCGTGTGGCGGCCGGTGAAACGACACCGGGTACGCTGATTTCCTTTCTGGCTGCGGCGCTGATGCTCTATGAACCGGTAAAGCGGCTGAGCCGGGCCAATAACGAAATTCAGCAGGGTCTGGCGGCAGCCGAGCGCGTGTTCGAGGTTCTGGATGAACCGGTCGAGGTTCAGGACAAGCCGGATGCGAAAGAGATGTCGGTTTTCCGCGATGCGATTGTGTTTGATCATGTGGCACTGCGCTATCCCGGTACCGAACGGGATGTACTGAAGGATATCAAGCTGGAAGTTAAAGCCGGGGAAGTCGTGGCGCTGGTCGGGCGCAGCGGTGCGGGCAAGACATCACTGGTGAATCTGGTGCCGCGATTCATGGATGTGACGGAAGGCAGTATTACTATCGATGGCGTGGATGTGCGCGATCTGACGCAAAGCTCGTTGCGCGAGAATATGGCGCTGGTCACCCAGGAAGTGATCCTGTTCAATGATACCATCCTGAACAATATCGCTTATGGCCATGAGGATATCGACATCGAGAAAGTCAGGGCTATTGCCCGTGCGGCCAATGCCGATGAATTTATTCAGCGCTTACCGCAAGGCTATGATACGCTGGTTGGCGAACGCGGTGTGATTCTGTCCGGCGGGCAACGGCAGCGTTTGTCGTTGGCGCGTGCATTGCTCAAGGATGCGCCGATTCTGATTCTCGATGAGGCGACCAGTGCGCTGGATACCGAATCCGAACGTCTGGTGCAGCAAGCCATCGACCGCCTGATGGACGGGCGTACGGTGATTGTGATTGCGCATCGTCTGTCCACGATTCGCCATGCCGATCGCATTGTTGTGCTGGAAGATGGGCGCATTGTGCAGCAGGGCTCGCACGAAGCCCTGCTGAAGCAGGGCGGATTGTATGCAGAGCTGCATGCGATGCAGTTTGAGCAACAGGAAACAAGCAGTCAGGCGTGAAGAAGAAGTCGGCTTGGCTTGAACGGCTGGTTCCTTATCTGATCGCCGCTGTTTACCATACTCTTCAGCGCAGTATCCGCTGGCAGGTTGTCGGTCATGTGTATAGGCCTGGCCAGAAGGAACGCTACCTCTATGCCTTCTGGCATGCCCGCCTGCTGATGATACCGCGCCTGACACAGGGCAACTGGCATGGTTATATGCTGATTTCTGAACATCGCGATGGCGGTTTTATCGCCGATACGATGCGGCTGCTGGGTATCCGGACATTGCGTGGATCGTCCACGCGTGGTGGTGCGCGGGCCATGCGTCAGATGATTCGGGCGGTGCAAGAGGAACATTGTCATCTGGGGATCACACCTGACGGTCCCAAAGGACCGCGTGAGACTGTTAAGAAAGGCACAGTACAGCTGGCGCAGAAGACCGGCCTGCCGGTGGTTCCGATCTGTTATGCGACGAGTCGATGCTGGCGCATCAATTCCTGGGATCACTTTTATATTCCGCAGCCGTTTTCCAAAGGTGTATTCGTGTTTGGCGATCCGGTTGTGGTGCAGGCCGATGACGATATCGAGGAAGCCCGGCAACGGGTGCAGCAGGTGATGGATCATACCCAGTGGAAGGCGGATCATTTTTTCAATAAACGGTAACTAGCTGCATAAGGTCTGTACTTCATGCAAAATCCACGTGCTTGGCAGGAATATTATTGTGCTCAGAAGGCACATAAATGTAGCCAGTTTGCATTTCCATCAGGTTGTTGTTCATTTACTGTTTCAGGCATGCGGTTTTGCTGGTGGAAGACAGAAAGAATATTTGTGCTGCTGATCGTTGCAGTTGCCTTGCTGCTGGTCATTATTGTGGCCAGTTCATCAGGCCCGTTACAATATAGCAAGTCGTCAGAGCATGATCAGCATCATGATATTTTTGTGGGCAGTGAGTATTGCGGAAAATGCCATAAACAGGAGTTTCAGCAATGGCAAAAATCTGATCACGCCAAATCAATGATGCCCCCTGAAACTGAAAATGTACTTGGCGATTTCGATGATAAAGAGGTCGTTTTTGATGGCGTGAAAACCCGTTTCACAACCCGGAATGGTGATTTTTTTATTACAACAGGGAACAGCAAGCATGAGATTCAAACTTATAAGGTTAAATATACTTTCGGATACAGGCCATTACAGCAATATCTGATTGATATTGGCGACGGTAAGCTCCAGGCTTTTGATATTGCCTGGGACAGCCGCCCGGCAGATGAAGGAGGGCAGCACTGGTTTAAACTGCTCCCCGATGAAGATACCGGTGTGAAGACTCCCCTTCACTGGACAAAACATTTGCAGAACTGGAACAGCCGTTGCGCCCAGTGTCACTCCACTTCTGTTTCCAAAGGCTATGATCCGATACGCCATCGTTACAATACGACCTTTTCCGAGGTGAATGTGGCCTGCGAAGCATGTCATGGCCCAGGCAAGAAGCATGTAACCCTTGTTCAGGCCGGGGCTTACAAGAAAGGGCTTAATAGCGGATTTGTCACGGATATGAAATTGACGCGCAAATTTGTGTTCGATGCACGTTCTGCTATCGCCAAACCACAAGGAGTTGTCTCATCTGGTCAAATCAATGCCTGTGGAGGCTGTCATTCAAGACGCCAGGTAATTGGCAGGATTGATCCAGGCAAGGATTATCACGATCAGTTTATGCTGAGCTTACTTGACCGTTCTCTCTATTATGTCGATGGTCAGGTGCAAGATGAGGTGTTTGTTCTGGGTTCATTCCTCCAGAGTAAAATGCACAAGGCAGGTGTGACTTGTACGAACTGTCATGATGCTCACAGCGGTGAAGTTAAATCCCGCAACAATACGTTATGTACACAGTGTCATAAGGCAAAGGATTATGATACGAAAGCGCATCATCGCCATGAGACGTCTTCTTCCGGTGCACTTTGTGTCAACTGCCATATGCCGGTGACCACTTATATGGAAGTTGATGGTCGCAGGGACCATGCATTCAGTATTCCCCGACCTCAGCTTTCAGGTAAACTGGGTGTGCCAAATGCCTGCAGCCGTTGCCATAAGGAAGAGTCAAATGAGGCTCTGGTACGTTCAATCCAATCCTGGTTTTCCCAATCGGAGGATTCATTCGCATCCATTAACCAGATGGCCAGAAAAGCCGATGTGTTGGTTCAGGAAAGAATCCAGGCATTCGTTGAAAACGAAATGAATCCGGATATAAAGCGCGCTACATTATTGTCATCCATTGGAGAGGCTCCCTCAGGGCTTGCTGTAGAAACATTGCTCAAACAACTCAAGTCAGACAGCCCTCTCGTAAGAAGAGCGGCTGTGAAATCTTGCCGCTTTATTCCGTTGAAACAGCGATGGGAAATACTAAAGCCTTTTGTGACTGATCCATCGGCCAGTGTACGTTTTGAGGTCGGCAATCAATTGGCCGGAGCTGTCCGGTATGCCCAAGGGAGTGACAGCATCGCCCTAGATAGACTGTTAAATGAGTATGAGCAACAACTTCTGTTGTCCCAGGATATGCCGGAAGGTCAGCTTGCCATTGCCGTTTACGCTTTAAACCGCGGTGATACCAAGAAGGCAATGCGCGCCCTGAAAACGGCATTGAAGATCGAGCCCGGCTTTGTTCCGGCACTGTTAAACCTGGCAGATCTGTACCGTAGTACCGGAGATGATCTTAAAGCAGGAGAAACCCTTAGGCGGGCGCTTGCCATAGCCCCCGATAGTGGGGCGATTCAATATGCTTTTGGACTGTATTGCGTCAGACAAAAGAAAATATCAAAAGCTCTCGGCTATCTAAAAGCCGCAACTGAAGCGGATGATCGCAGTGCGCGCTACTTTTATGTATATGCTATTGCTCTGGAGTCAGCAGGGAAAGTTGACGATGCAGTTGCAATATTGAAACAGGCAAATGATATCTGGCCCAATCAATACGATATTCTGATGACTTTGGTCATGTATCTGGATAAATCAGGAGATATCGCCAAGAGCGGGAAATACATATCAAATTTGACAGCTATTGCGCCTGATGACCCCAGCGTCAAACGCTTGGTTTCGAGGCTGAGTGGACAAACCATGCAATAGTCGCCCCTGAATAATTCATAACCTATTGTAACCATTGGATAATTCTCACA